>DASQZP010000788.1:0-3666 GCA_035638655.1 Bacteroidales bacterium | reverse complement strand
TTGGGCTCATATGTTCATATTTTTCCACACGAGATAATATGAAATTCATTACATTTGCAAGATTATCCGAAGAAATGAATGCCCTTACATATGGCTGAACAACAAGCGAATGAAAAGTTTTTTCGTATTGAGGCTCACCATCAACCCTCATTAACATTGGTCTATTAATTTGTACCCATTGATCAACTAAAATACAAAATGACAGTTCTTTAGAATCTTCAACTGCATAATTACTATATACTGGCAATTTCCCGTCATTTGTAAGAAACCAAGCTCCTGCTTCAACGAAATGCTTTTTTATACTGCCGCGTATACGTTTAATGAAAATTCTGTGAAAAGCATCATGTTCTACAATATTATCATTAAAGTAGCTTCCACAGGCTTCTCTTAACAAATCCATTTCATATTGAAGTTCATCGGAATGATTAATCTCATCATGAAATTCATCTGTTATATTTATTTCAAAATCATTTAAAATACTTTCAATATGCGACCTTTCAGAGATAAATTCGTCAACAGACTTTCCACTATTAACATATTCTTTCCAGTAAATGACTAGAGGATTATCTGCGGATAAATTATCAGAAGCTAATCGAGCAAATTCTTTTGGTAAACCGGGATGTTTTTTGATTTCATTTTTTTTATAATCCAAAGAAGCATGAAATTCCTCGATCGTCTTCTCAGTCACCCATATTTCGTAGCCAAGTTTTTTTGCATTCTTTAAGAGATTATGAATTCCCCTTAATAGATAATCACCATTCAAACCAACCATATTGTAAAGAATGTTATTATCCAAAATTAATTTTTGCCCTTGAGTTACCTCTTGAAATAATCTTGAACAATCATGGTCAACCTGTATTAAATGCCAATAAAAACTGCTTGTAAACAAGGTTGTTAAATATTTAATCCTATTAAGATTTTCTGAATTAAAAAATATTGGTATTTCAAAGTCTAAAAGTGTGTTAATAAATGGATTTGTTGTAGGCAACTCATTAATTATATTACTTCTTGTTTTTTTCCACCATCCTTTTTCTTTAATTTGATCGGGATATAGAAGACTAACACATTGTATACCATGTCTAATAAATAACTTTGTTAAAAAACCTTGAAAATTCTCAATCAATTCATCGATAACTTCTAATACTTTAGTTTCATCGTATTTTTCTTTTAATTCCTCTTCCCATTCAGAGAAAACTTTATTTTCTAACCTTCTTACCTCAACTAAGTTTGTATCAATTTTTTCCTTTATATTTTTAGTAATACTGAACTTTGGCGTTTGCCCTCTTTTGTGTGGTTCAATTAGGTTAACATACTCACTTTCATTTAACCTCCGCGCAGACGTTTCTATCTCTGATTCTTCAAAAGCTAAGTTATGTGTGGAATTAATTACCCTGCAAATTTCCTCAGGAGTTACTTGATTCTCAGTTTCATAAATATTTAAGGCATCTAAAACAAGATAGTCTACTACCTGATTTCCATGCTTATCTTCAAAATTTGGGTGAAAATGCGCTAAACGGAATAAACCCTTTTTTGTCTTTTCATCATACGACATTTATCATCTCCAAATGATATTTAGTAGTCTTAAAACAGTGGAATTGTATTCTGTATAAATTATTTATTTCCAACGCCGATATCTCCAGAAATTAACTTTGGTAAGAGTAGATCCCTGATTT
This sequence comes from Bacteroidales bacterium, assembly GCA_035638655.1. Taxonomy (GTDB): domain Bacteria; phylum Bacteroidota; class Bacteroidia; order Bacteroidales; family DASQZP01; genus DASQZP01. Next base: position 1,993 of record DASQZP010000788.1, on the reverse strand, counting down.
CTTTTAAAATCTTGCTTTTGTTCTCCAGATTTTCTATCTGCTTAAAAACTGGCTCAACCGTCTTAACAAATTTGTTATTTAAATTTTCATCAAGTACTGGAAATTTCATTTTTCTGAAGTTTGTCTTTGTAATTTCCTTATATGTTGCTCCTGAAGCTGCATTAATCATCTTTTCAAGGTTTTGTTCAATCCAGTAATATATTTGGTAACCAGATACTTTTTCATTTGGAATACATACAATAAAACCTTGGTTTACTGAAGCTGGAGTTGAATTAAAAGCGATTACTCCGAGCGTTGCTCGACTCGTCATCATTACTGAGTATGGTGGAAACATTTTCGCAGAACTGTTTTCTAAGCCTTTCTGGGTAATTTTTCGTTCAGAACCACTCTGAAACATCCTACCATTTGATGTTAAATCAGATGGTGTATACCAGTTTAAATTACCCCCTTCCCAATATTCCAACACTTTCGTCTTCGGGGTCCCTCCTCCAATTGCGTCAAAAGCCTCATCGACAGGTTTCACCTCCCACCCCTCCGGGATCTTCCCCAGTTCCGAGTCCACCATTTGGACATCTTCGTGTCCCGGAAAGCGGAAATGCACAAACCACTCGCGATAGATGAGCCGTGCCATTTCTTCCAGTATTTCAATCCGGCGGGTATTGTTTTCGATGAGGTCATCAAAGGCAGAGAGGATTTTAACTATATGCTTTTGAAATTCTAACTTTGGCCATTTCACATCAATTTTGTGAATATGATTTCGGTTTAAGGTTGGATTAGAAGCGCCAACGTCATATCGTTCCAAATTCAAAGTTTTCAGAAAATAATATACAAATTTTGGGCTGTTACCTTTAAAATCTTTTACCCATAATGTTGTGTCATGAGGCCAAAAGTTTTTATCAGTGTAGAATACAGTACCGATTGAACCTTTTCGACCGATTACAACTCCAGGTCCTTTAACTTTGTATTCATCATGCTTCGAATTAAACCCTGAAGATGAAATTACATCTATTGGACCAGGATTTTGCTCTTTTTTTGTGATATCAAAACCCCTTTGGAATGTAACAATATCTCCGAGCTTAATTTTTTTCCAAATACTTTCTATGTTCATCTTTTTAAAATCTTAGATATTGAATTAGATATTTCACCCTCTAAATCACGTGATTCACCATTCAATAGTTCTAACTCCTCGTATAATTCTTCCAATCTTGCAATGAAATCTATATTATCTTCACTCCTTTTAGATACTCCAACATACCTCCCAGGATTCAAACTCCATCCCTGCTCTTCAATTTCTTCATTACTCGCCACTTTGCACAAACCAGGGATGTCTTCATAAGCAAGATCAGGGAATTGCTCCTCTGTCTGCTCTAATCCCCCGTGCAAATTTTCCGGTTCTTTTCCCCGGTACATTCTCACAATGTTGGAGAGAAATTCGATCTGTTCCGGTGTCCAGTCCCGGTGTGCACGGTCTATTTGCCGGTAAATTTCGCGTGCATCGATGAATAATACGGTGTTGCGGCCGCGGGGTGGTGGGATTTCCTGATTGTTGCCGTCATTTTGTAGGGACACGCCATGGCGTGTCCCTACTCTAACAATTCCGTCATCTGCCCGTTCCAATTCCACATCCGGCAGTGCCTGTTTTCCCTTATCGAAAAACCAGAGCGTACACGGCAAGGTTACCGTATAGAACAAATTAGTCGGCGTGGCAATCATTACGTCCACCACACCTGATTCAATAATCTGCTTCCGGATTTCCATTTCCGAGTGCCTGGCATCGCTGGCGGAATTTGCCATCACGAATCCGGCGCGTCCGGAGTCATTTAAAGTACTCAGGAAAATTTGAATCCAGATGTAATTACCGTTGTCGGTATTTGGCAATCCATACGGGAAACGTGGATCATCTTTAATGCGCTCCTTGTCAATGTTATTCACATTAAACGGCGGATTTGCCATCACGAAATCAAATCGCCCTGGGGAATTATGGACATCTTCG
>DASQZP010000787.1:0-3558 GCA_035638655.1 Bacteroidales bacterium | reverse complement strand
ATTCAGTTACTATTTCACAACTAAATCTGATTCCCAATTCATTTATCATTTGAAAATCGTTAATCCAGATAACATTCAAGTTATCACATACATTTGGGATTTTTATTTTCTTTGAATTCAATGCTGTAATTTTCTCTTCTTTTGTTACAACAATTGCATTTTCATTCATTGCATGTGCAATAACCCATGGGTCTGCTAATGACCTGGCTTTAGTATTATCAACTAAAAATTTATGATTCGGGTCAGAAGAATAAACTCTCAGTAAACACTTCGTAACATTCTCGTCAATTTTTCTAATTGGGATATCGCTTGCTTTTAACCATTTTGATAAATCATCTTCAGTTCTAACAATTTCTTCATAGACAATCTCAGGCATAAAAATCTTATTTTGAGCTCCAAAAGAATTAAGAACATCCCAATAAGATGGACATACCTCTGGTGAGTAGTATTTTTGCCATGCTTGAATAAGCACATTTGCATCTATACAATATTTTTTGTCAGTTATGCTCATCTATACATTTGTGCTTCAAGTTTTGGGAATTTATTTACTTTAACATTCAATAAATTACTTGCCTGAGTTGGCTCAATATAACCCCCACGAAAAGCATCCAGTACAGTTTGTGTAAATAATCGACTATTTCTGTTTAGTTGCAATAAAAAGTAATTTGGCCCACCAGTTTTTTCCTTTTCTTTTTGCCTGGCTTTTTTCTCTGCTTCCCTTTTTAAAAACTCATTATATTCAAAGTCTGCTTCAACTTTTAGTTTCTTATATGAATTCAAAGAGATAATATTCAGATTTAATGCTCTTACAATTAAAGCAAATGAGCTTACTCCAATAGTTTTTGCATTTTTAAATACTTCTTCAGCATTATCAAAAGCCTTTTTATGAAGGCTTTTGATAAATTCTTCAGGCATCAAAGCATTGGCTGCAACTTCATTGCAAAATAGCTCTATTGGATTATAGTTACCTCCTTTATTAATGGACGGCTCCAGATCATTAGATATGCCAGTTTCAGCAATCCAAATGTGCGCAAGTTCATGAACCAAAGTGAATAATTGAGGTGCATTCCAGTCGTCCGAATTTATGAAGACAAAAGGTGCAAATCTGTCAGCAATGGCAAAACCCTGAATTTCATTTGAATCTAATTTTAAACGCGAATGAATAAAACTAGTTCTGGAAATAAAAATTCCATTTGATTCAGCCTTATCAATCCATTCTAAAATCGGATTATTCGTTCTATAGTTTAAGGGATTAATGTTTAATGTAGCAAGTATATCCTGTGCTACTTTAATTACGTTATCCTTAATAGAAAATCGTCCAACAAATGGGACAATGTTTTCCTCATTCACATCGCTAATCCAGGCTTGTTTTTGCTGAATTTCACGAATAATGAAAATAGAAGAAGTACTTAATTCCTTTGAACCTGGTTTTCTGAAATCCTGGAGTGGTTGAAAATCATTTGGTATATCTGGAAGAAAAAATAATGCAAAAGGTCTTTTATACGCCTTTGCTAAATTCTGTGCCTGTCTTATTGTAGGGAAACTCTGACCCGTTTCCCATTCATTTAACCTTTCAACTGATACGGCAACTTTTGAAGCAGCAATTTCCTCAGTCATTTTTGCTGATTCTCTTGCCCATTTAAAGACTTTAGCTGTTATGTATGCTTTATCTGCCATATATTACAAAAATACAATTTTAAAATTCCATTTCAAGAATAATTTATGAAATGCTGTTGTCTCCTTGCATGCCTAGGTTGTGTTTCAATGAAAGGGTATGGCTTAATTTGGAATATGTTTTCTCGGGTTTGGGCGACCACGAGGGTTTGGGCGACCACAAGGGTCGCCCCTACGGTTTCCAAAATGGCATAAAAATGATTGGGCATGATGACATATTCATGTAATGCAATATTTTAAAACCGTTCCGACAATTTTTAACCGTTCGTTTTCAACCATCATTCCGGCATCGTGCAACTCTCAACTCACCTTTCAGCAGGTGTCATGAGACGCCATAAATGGCCGTCTCTACCAGGTATCAGATTAATGTAATTGGTTACATCATCAGACAACACATGTGTTGTCTCTACAACGTGCTGCAATATGATAATTACCAGGAATTGACTTCTGTTTTCCAATTTCCCCCCCCCGCTGACAGGTTTGGTAACGCTGTCAGGTGCCGTTTTCTTCCGGCTTTTCCTTCCGACTCAACACCTCATCAAATACAAGTGATTGGTAATTGGTAAATGGTGATTAGTAATTGGTAATCAACCAGTCATCAATAACCAATAACCAGTATTCGGAAACTCCGCCCGCTGCCCCTTTATCCCCTAAAGGGGACCAGCCGCACAGTCACCAGTAACCAATAAAAAATCCGGAGCCCTTCAACAACTAAACAAAAAATAGCACAAACATAATTGTGAAACCGGCAGCCCACTTCCGACTTCGGTCTTCGGACTTCCGACTTCTTCTCATGCCTCCTCTTCCTCCTTTCTCCCAAAATTATCACTTAAATAATTGTTTTGATCATCATAACTATGTAAATTTGCAATGGAATTATAAAATTACATAATAATGATCCATAGACAGATAACTCCCATATTAAAAGACCGTCTGAAAAAGTTTCCGATTCTTTCTTTAACGGGTCCCCGACAATCCGGAAAAACTACACTTTTAAGGAACGAATTTTCCGATTACAAATATTTTAACCTGGAAAGATTGGATCACCGGGAACTGATTCTCAATGATCCTGTGGGTTTTTTAAATTCACAGGGCCCTAAAGTTATTTTTGACGAAGCGCAAAATATTCCTGAATTGTTCAGTTATATACAAGTGGTTTCCGATGAAAGAGGCCATCCCGGACAATATATTCTATCCGGGTCGCAAAGCTTTTTATTAAATGATCGCATTTCGCAGTCCCTGGCCGGGAGAACACATATAAGTCATCTACTTCCATTTGGTATTACTGAATTATCTGCTAAATACCAGTCTTTAAACGATACCATTTTCAGAGGTTTTTATCCGCGTCTGCATGATGTTGGTATTAAACCAACAGAATTTTATCCTTCATACATTCAAACATACGTTGAGAGAGATATCAGGTCTTTGAAAGCAATAGAAAATTTAAATACCTTTTCCCGGTTTATTGGATTATGTGCCGGACGTATTGGTCAAATCCTGAACCTTAGTTCTTTAGCCAACGATACGGGAGTAACTGTAAATACCGTAAAATCGTGGCTCTCGTTACTAGAGTCTAGCTTTATTCTATATCAGGTTCAACCATTTTATAAAAACTACAATAAAAGACTCATTAAATCTCCAAAGATTTATTTTTATGATACTGGTATCGTTTGTTCACTGTTAAATATTCAGCATGCTGATATGATTCGCAACCATTACCTTTATGGTGCACTTTTCGAAAACTACATCATCAGTGAAATAATAAAAACGCAACAACACACTGGTAAAAAACCTTCTATATATTACTGGAGAGAAAGCAATGGCACAGAGATAGATTGTATCATTGAATTAGATAATCAGAAAACAGTAGCGCTCGAAATAAAG
>DASQZP010000786.1:0-3233 GCA_035638655.1 Bacteroidales bacterium | reverse complement strand
ACTCTGGGCCGGGACCAACGGGGGTGGTCTCAACCTGTTCAACAGGGAAACTAATACAATCACGACTTTTCATGTCAGCGACGGACTACCCAACGAGACTATAATGGGCATACTGGAAGACAATGATCATAACCTCTGGTTAAGCACAAATAAGGGAATCTGTAAGTTTAATCCTGATAGTCTCTCCTTCAAAAACTACGACCAGAGCGACGGATTACAAAGTAATCAGTTCAACCGGTGGGCTTTTAAACGCTTATCCACAGGAGAATTGTTGTTTGGTGGTGTAAACGGTTTCAATCTGTTTGATCCGCAAAACATGAAGGAGAATGAGTATGTACCGCCCGTTTATATTACCGGTTTTAAATTGTTTAATGAACCTGTAAAACCAGGCAAAAACAGTGTACTGGAAAAGAATATCCTGCTAACGAAAGAAATCACACTGAATTATAAACAGAATTTTTTTGGTTTTGACTTTACGGCACTCAATTATCGTCAGCCTGAAAAGAACAGGTACAAATACAGGATGGTAGGTATGCAGGACAATTGGGTAAATGCAGGAACAGATAGGAAAGCCACTTTTACCAATATGAGTCCAGGTGAATATGAGTTTCGTGTAATTGCTTCCAATAACGACGGTGTATGGAATGATGAAGGTACTTCAGTCAGGATCAACATCATTCCGCCTTATTGGAAGACCAAATGGTTCATCACCCTAATTGTATTGCTGATCACTGGTTCAATCTTTCTTTTTATCAGGATCAGGGAGAGAAGCCTGAAACATGACAAAGCTTTGCTGGAAGCCAAAATTCAGGAAGGACTGAAAGTGGTGGAAAAGCAGAAAGCTGAAGTAGAAAGAAAAAACGAAGAAATTAAAGAACGGGAAAAAGCGGAACGGGAACAGAAATGGTACAATACGGGTATGGTGAAATTCAGCGAGATTCTGAGTAAGAACAAGGACGATGTGGAACAACTCAGCTCGGCGGTTATCAGCAACCTGGTTAAATATACAGGAGCAGCCCAGGGAGTTATGTATGTATACGAAGAGCATGAAAAGGATGAGCCATTTCTAAAGCTTACGGGCGGTTATGCTCCTGATGCCATACGAAATGAACATACTGAGATCCTTATTGGAGAAGGGCAGGCAGGTACTTGTTTCAAAGAGAGAGAAATTATTCAGCTCGAAAATCTTCCGGAAACATACGCCACACTTACCTCAGGCATAGGTGATTCCCCGCTTACATCGGCGCTTCTTGTCCCGCTGAGGCTAAATGAAATCATTTTGGGTGTGATTGAGCTCACTTCCTTTGAAAAACTGGAAGCTTATAAAGTTAAATTCATTGAAAAACTGGGTGAAAGTATCACATCGTACCTTATGACACTGCAGGCCTCCTCCAAATCTTCAAAATTACTGGAGCAAAGTCAGTCTGCCGCAGAAGCCATTGCCTCCCAGGAAGAAGAGCTACGCCAGAATATGGAAGAAATGCAAGCAACTCAGGATGAATCAGCCAGACGTGAACGGGAATTTCTGAAAAAGGAGGAAGCATTCAAAAAAGAAATTGCTAACCTGAAAAGAGAAAATACCAACCTGAAGAAAAAGATGAAGAAGTAAATTATATAATGAAAGATAAGCCTTTTTCAGCTTGTTGCCTCTTTTTTTTTGTCTTACAAGAAAAGTATTATTTGCGATTTATAAGAAATTCAAATTATTTTTTGCAGATAAAAAAAATATCTTTAGCTTTACAAACCAAACGGTCGGTTTATGAAAGATACTAAAAAATACATACTTGAAACTTCTTTCAGACTATTTTTGCAGAAAAGCTTCAAAGAGGTAACCATGAGTGAAATTGTAAAAACGACAGGCTTGTCAAAAGGTGCATTTTATCATTATTTTAACAGCAAGGAACAGCTTTTCAACGAGATTATAGATAATTATTACATGTCTTTCTTCCGGATCGATTATACACAGTTTAACCAGGAAAGTCTCTATGATTTTTACCATGACTATTTCAATTATATTGAAAGAGGGTTAGCCTGGATGGCTGCGGAATTTGGTACTGATCAGGAGATGAATGCCATTAATTATTACCTGTTGGTTTTTGATGCTATCAGGCTGTATCCGGGCTTCAGGGAAAAAACAATTCAAATGACTGAACATGAGCTGAGGAGCTGGATGGCAATTGTAAAAACAGCCCGGGAAAATGGAGAGGTCCGTTCTCCCATGACCGACGAGCAGATCGCAAAAGTGTTTACCAGTACGAATGATGGAATTGGTCTGCATGCAATCATGCTGGGACGGTTTGATAAGATGATTCAGGAGATCCTGGATGTTTTTGACGGATTTTATACTGAATTAAAAGCGTAATTTTTTTTACAAATAAACATACCGGACAGTCGGTTTAAAATATCGGATTTTAAAAATCAAATAACAAAAGGACAAAATGGAAGAAACAATCAAAACCGAAGGATTGAGCAAGCAATACAGAGATGTAGAGGCCGTCTCAGACCTTTCAATCAGTGTCAGGAAAGGAGAGATCTATGGTTTCCTGGGGTTGAACGGCGCGGGCAAGACTACCACAATCCGCATGCTGCTTGGGATGATACGCCCCGGAGCAGGCAAAGCGTACATAAACGGCAAACGGATACATGCCGGCAATGGAGATCTGTGGACCAACACCGGGCATATGGTGGAGATCCCGTATGCTTATCCCAACCTGACTGTCAGGGAGAACCTCGACATTGTAAGGCGCCTTCGGTCTCTTCCTGTGTCTTCAATAGATGACGTAATTGGACTGCTAAGGCTTACACCCTATGCCCATCGTAAAGCAAAGAATCTTTCACTTGGAAATGCACAACGGCTGGGACTGGCGAAGGCACTCATCCATCATCCATCCATCCTTATCCTTGATGAACCGGCAAACGGACTCGATCCGGCAGGTATTTACGAGATTCGCGAGCTGCTGATCGAGCTGGCCCGGAAACAGGGTGCTACCATTTTTGTGTCCAGTCATATCTTAGGTGAGGTCTCGAAGTTTGCCTCCCGGATCGGTATTATCCATGAGGGGAAACTGTTGCAGGAGCTGGATGCAGGACAACTGGCAGCATTATGCAATAAACGGTTGCTGGTTGGTGCTGCAAACCATGAAAAAGCAATCGGCATCCTCAGGTCACATGGATTGAACGTGACCGAGAAGGCCGGCCATGTTATGGAATGCTCTGATGAAGAAGTCATCCGG
>DASQZP010000785.1:0-3347 GCA_035638655.1 Bacteroidales bacterium | reverse complement strand
AGGTGATGAAGAGATTTATTTTCACAAATGCATTGCGACCTTACAAAATCTTTGCTGATACACCCGGACTCCATCTGGTTGAAGGTGTTAAAATGTATGCCAATCATAGTTTTCCTTCAGGCCATACGGCATCAGCTTTCGGTATGTTTTTTATTCTTTCCTGGCTGGTACCCCAACGATACCTGAAAATATTGTTTTTTCTGCTGGCTTTTTTGGTAGCCTATTCCAGAATGTATCTCTCAGAGCATTTTCTGATTGATGTTACAGTTGGTTCTGTTATTGGTGTTGCCAGTGCCATGCTGTTTATCTGGTGGATGCAATCAGCGAAAGCATCCTGGCTGGACAAATCCCTGATGGATATGTTTAAAAAATCTCATTCATGACACTCTTTAAAAATAAATCACTTACCTATCAATTAATAATTGCGGTTATAGCCGGTCTCTTATTTATTCCATTTCTGGGAGGTGTTCATTTGTTTGACTGGGATGAGATTAATTTTGCCGAATCAGCACGTGAAATGATTGCTACAGGAGATTATCTCACCGTTCGTATTAACTATTTACCATTCTGGGAAAAACCTCCTTTGTTTATCTGGATGCAGGTGTTGTCAATGAAAATATTTGGGGTGAATGAGTTTGCTGCCAGATTTCCTGATGCAGTATGCGGCATTGTAACGCTGCTTGTTCTTTTTAATATTGGAAAAAAGCTCTATGATGAAAGAATGGGGTTGATATGGGTACTGGTTTATGCTGGTTCAATTTTACCATTCGTGTATTTCAAATCAGGTATAATAGATCCCTGGTTTAACCTCTTTATATTCCTGGGTATCTGGTTTTTTATTCTTTACCAGGATACATTTTCAAACTTTTCCCGTAAATGGGCGGTTGTGCTTTCAGCCTTATTTATCGGACTGGGGATACTTACCAAAGGACCGGTAGCCCTGTTAATTTTCTTAATTACTGCCGGAGTGTTTTGGTTTGTTAACCATTTCAGGTTTCGTTTCAGTTTCACAGATCTGCTTCTTTTTCTTGGTGTTCTTATATTATCTGGTGGATTTTGGTTTATTCTTCAGATACTGAATGGGAATTTTCATATTATCCTTGATTTTATTGAATACCAGGTTCGGCTTTTCAATACACAGGATGCCGGCCATGGAGGATTTTTATTTTACCATTTTGTAGTATTATTTTTTGGCGTTTTTCCTGCTTCGGTTTTTGCGCTGGTTGGTTTTCGCAAAGATCCTTCAGAAAATCCTTCGCAAAAAATGTTTCATCGCTGGATGGTCATCCTTTTCTGGGTGGTTTTAATATTATTTACCATTGTCAGGACCAAGATCGTCCATTATTCTTCATTGTGTTACTTTCCGCTTACATTCCTTGCCGCCCGTGTGATTTATCAGATTGTAACAAAACGTCGCAGATATCCGGGATGGTTTACTCCTTTTATTATAACCATTGGTGTGTTATATGCCATACTGGTTGGGTCCCTGCAATTTGTTGACACCTTTAAGCAAAGAATAATCGATAGTGGAATGATCCATGATCAGTTTGCAGTAGGAAATTTGCAGCATAATGCTGATTGGACCGGCGCTGAATTTATTATTGGGTTGCTGCTTTTAGCCGGGCTCGTTACTTTTCTTATCTTGCTCAGAAATGGCAAAACAGGAAGGGCAATCATTACCGTGTTTACTTCCGTTTTGCTGTTTACTTTTCTTACAGTGGTTTATGTGGCTCCAAGGATCGAAGGATATTCGCAAAGAGCCGCGATTGAGTTTTATCAATCACTGCAGGGCAAAGATTTCTATATCGGAACACTTGGGTTTAAAAGTTATGCTCAGTATTTTTATACCCGCAAACCAAAACCTGAAAACGCTAATGCCTATCAGAATGAATGGCTGATGAGCGGAGATATTGATAAGAATGCCTATTTTGTTACCAAAATAAATAAAAAGGACCGGTTTCTTAAACAATATCCACAGCTTGAAGAATTATATGTGAAGAATGGCTTCGTATTCCTTGTACGGAGGTCAGAGAAATAAATTGTTAGATAAAAAATGATTGGATCAAAAACAGTTACAGTAGTATTGCCGGCCTACAACGCCGAAAGAACCCTTGAAACAACCTATAATGAAATCCCTTTTGATATAGTGGATAATGTTATCCTGGTGGATGACCTCAGCAGTGATAAAACTGTGGAAGTGGGAAAAAAACTGGGCATTCGCCATATTGTTAAACATGGAGTTAATAAGGGATATGGTGGTAACCAGAAATCATGTTATAACAAGGCCCTTGAACTGAATTCTGATATTGTGGTTATGCTTCATCCTGATTATCAGTATACTCCTAAGTTGATTCATTCAATGTGCTACCTGATTGCTAATGGCGTTTTTGATGTGGTTTTTGGCTCAAGGATTTTAGGAAAAGGAGCACTAAAAGGTGGAATGCCGGTATATAAATACATAGCAAACCGAATTCTGACGTTGGCTCAGAATATCCTAATGAATCAGAAACTTTCAGAATATCATACAGGTTATCGCGCCTTTTCAAAAAAAGTACTGCAACAGATTAATTATAACCTGAATTCTGATGATTTTGTGTTCGATAATCAGATGATTGCCCAGATTTTTTACGGAGGATTTGAAATTGCCGAAATAACCTGTCCCACCCGATACTTTGATGATGCGTCTTCTATCAATATTCGGCGCAGTATCAAGTATGGTTTTGGGGTACTGGGAGTTTCATTTATGTATTTTTTACAAAAAATCAGACTGGGTAAATTTAAAATATTTACTACAAAATAGCATTCCAATATTCATCTCTGCACATAAATTCGCCATACCAAAAACTTTTTATACATTTATGTCATAATTTAAATAAAGTCTGTCAATAGCGCATTTATCGGACATTATGGACAGACACTAAATAAACCTGTAAATTGTGATTATTCATACAAAATCTTATCCAAGGGCAGCACTCATTGGCAATCCTTCTGACGGTTATTTTGGAAAAACTATTGCCTTTGTTTTTAGCAATTTTTCTGCCGACGTGGTACTCTACCAGACACCTGAACTGGAAATTTATCCGGCAGAACTGGATACTACTGTTTTTACAAGTATTACTTCATTGGTTGAAGACGTCCGGCTTAATGGTTACTACGGTGGTTTTCGTTTGCTGAAAGCCGCTATCAAACGATTTTATGAGTATTGTGTAATGAACAATATCGAACTGGATAAACGCAATTTTACCATCCGCTACAGTTCTGATATTCCTATCCGGCTGGGACTTGCCGGTTCAAGTGCTATTATTACTGCCTGCATGAAGGCATTGATGATTTTTTACGGGATTGAA
>DASQZP010000784.1:0-3582 GCA_035638655.1 Bacteroidales bacterium | reverse complement strand
GAACCGGATAGTAAGTAATTACTACTGTGTATGTATCTTTTACAGATGAACCGTCCCATGCTGTGGCTTTAACAGTTACGGTTCCCTTGTCCCGGGCAGTTAATAATCCGTTCTGATTTATGGATGCCAAAGAAGTAGGTGATACAGACCAGTAGACATTGGGAATTGTGGTGTTGAAAGGAAATACACTGGTTTTCAACTGAAGTTGTTCTCCTTTACCAATGGAATTAATATTGTTTTGAGCGGAAATATGGATTGAATCAGTCAGCGTGATTGTATCGTTGACATAGGCCTTTAACCATTTCATGGCTGGCCTTTCACTGCCATCCTGGTTGATGAGATATGCTTTTTGGTCCTGCCTCCATACCCCATATCTGAATCCCCAGAAAGTGATTCCTTTAATGCCCGGATGGTTCCAGAAGATTGGGAAAACCCGCTGCATTTCTTTCAGTTGATCAAGATCGGTTGGCCCGTCAATATCCAACTCTGTAATATAAATGGGAATACCTGTTGCAGCCAGTGCATCAAGATTTGCCTTGAGCGTGGTAGCAGGAACGCCATGGGTGGTGAACGCGTGCCCCTGTTCCCCAATGCCATCAATCAGGTTCTCAGCCTTTAAGAGATTGATAATATTGATGTATTTCTGAGTTTCTGTTGTGCTGTTAATTACACTGTATTCATTGATAATCAGTTTGGACTCCGGAAAATATTTTCGTGCAAGCCTGAATGATGTAATGATCCAGTCATATCCGGTAGAACCGGTACCTCCCAGCGCATCTGCATAATTAACATTTGGGGTAGTAGCTCCCAGGGTAGCATTCCGTTGGGTGCATTATGCATGGGTTCATTCACAACATCAATATAATCGATTGAATCATAGCGATTAGCCAATGCCGCAAACCATTCTTCTATCTCCTGTCGTTGTGATGCAGTATCAAGAGAACCAATCCATGATGGCTGCTGGGCTCCCCAGATGAGTGTATGTTCTTTGAATAAACCGTGATGCCTTTTGGCAACATTATAGGTTGAATCCAGTACAGTCCAGTTCATCACATCACGAGTGCTTTCTACACTTCCCCATTTGCCTGCATTTCCGGGAGTTGCCTGGTTCCAGTAATCAAAAAAGTGAGGAGCCTGATTATAATCCCATTCACTACCCAGAAATTTTGATTTTCCTGCAGCAAGTGGCTGGTTAGTGGGTTCATTTGAAGGTTGATCAGTGGTGCCGGATTCTGCCTCAACGGTAACAGGCAAATCCTGTGCTGACAATATTGTTGTTATGAATGTCGCAATAATCAGAAATAGTAAGTAGTTAGTTTTTTTCATTTTGTAGTCTCTTCTTTAATTAGTTACAGGAGGCAGCTCTTGCCGGTATTCTTGTTATATAGTTATGTAATCGATTGCAATTTATCCTTTCAAAAGTAATGATAATTTTTAAAAACAGAACATCATTCGGGAATATTGGAAAGCTGGATTATTACTGTCATATCCCTGAAATGCTCATTTCAGGCTGTGTGGTAAATTATATGGGATTGAATCAGCAAAGCTGATACCCAGATAAAGGATAGGGTAAGTAAGAGGAAGATAATTGAGAGAGGGAGCAGAATAAGATGAATTTTCCTTTTTGTACCAAAAAGCCAGGCAGAATTATAGAGTATCAACCCTGAGACAGGCAGGTTAAAAAGCAGGGCGGTGATAACTCCCGGACTGTAGGCATGGAGTATCAGGCTGCCTGCAATATGTTGCAGGGAGTTAATAAGCAAAATCCAGTAAAGGATTAACAACATGTATACTGACAATCCTCTGTAGTGTTTATTATATGCATAAAAACTGACTAAAAAGGGGAGGAGAGTCGCAAATATTAAAGAAATCAGAGTTGCACTGCGGAAGTTAGCCTCGCCGGTTTGTAAAAGGAAATGTTGTATTGATGAGGGGAAGATTTGCTGGTTTCTGAAAGCAAAACTTGTCATGTATAAACCCTCTTCAGTATTGTGTAATAAGAAAAGAAAAAACGGTCCCCATCCGGCAATTTGTTTTATCCGGACCGGATTATCGACTAAAACCCTGTTCATGATTTGCATTGCTGTTTCTGAAAAAAAACATTATTAGAATTATAGCAATCAGGTAAGGAATGGCAGATAAAAGCACAAGATTTTCCAGTCCTCTACTTTCTGAAATATAACCTGCAAATCCGGCTATTCCTGAAAATGCATACAGCCAGCTGATTATCCGGATGCTTTGTTGTAATTTCCCGGATTTAAAAATAAAACCAAAAAACAAAAAACTCAGCGAAAGGAAGAAGTAGCCAAGATTATCCAGTGCATAGGTTAATGAAACCGGACTGGTCATGGCCAGTAAATCGATTACTGCATGATTACCGCTATTTACAGCATTAGGAAGTATGCTCATCTGCAGGAAATAGGTCAGACCGGAAAAGAAAGAATATGCCAGTCCCGCAATTAAACCTAATAAAGCATTCACTTTCAGGTTTTTTTCTGCTAACAGGAACAGTGCAACAAAGAGTGGAATGTTTGCCAGTGTCAGCAGAAAGCTTGGTATTAAAGGCAAGAGTTGGGCGGATGTGTACTGCCGGGAAAACATGGTTGCATTAGTGTACTCTACAGGAGGCACAGTAAAAACACCTGCAATAAAGAACACAACCAATATGATAATTGAGATGGTTGAAATGAGTCCGGTATTTCTGATAGTTTTAGTCATCATCAAAGTTATAGTTTGGTGATCAGGCAGGAACAGGAAGACTGCCGGCAATACCCCTGAGAAAACGGTGGAACCTGTGGAATCCGGTTACGGGAGGTGCAAACATTAGAATGCATTCACCCTGAATGAGATTTAGATTATTGTCCTCAATAATTTTCAGAATTGCAGAATCTTTCACCTTGTTGTGAAACCAGATATTACGAATACCTGAAGCAACAGCCTCCTTCAAAATTGGCAGGGCTTTGTCTTCTTTAGTCAGAATAATCATTGATTCTGCTTTTTCCGGCAAATCGCTCATTTTTTTATAACAAGGCAGACCATTGACCTCGTCAATATTTGGATTAAGGGCATAGACCTTCAGTCCACGGTCCGTGAGGGTTCTGAATACGGCATTACCAAATTTTTTAGTGTCTCTTGAAACACCGGCTATCGCAAGTGACGAAGCAGCGAAAAAATCATCAAGTTGTTGGTGTGTGGTTTTCATGGTTGGCTGATTATTTATTTCTTAATTGGTAATTAATCCGGTACAGCTTTATTCTACCTGCCCATTGCTATGCCGCAAGTTAAAAGAAATAAAAATAATCAATATACTGTTTAGATCAAATAGTTTCAGTAAAATTCACTTCGCGGCCGGACGAACAACACAGGCAGTTTTGTTGTTTTCAGTCAGTAAGTTATATTATGATGAGTGTATTTGATTTGTTATTTAGTGTCTGTTCATAATGTCCGATAACTGCGTTATTACACAAATTTTAATTCCTCATAAGCATTTGGTGCTTAGGCGACAATTTTTACCAAAAGGTTGTTCAAATTATGCATCAGCTACTTCCCGGTAGGGTTTCAATTGCTAATTGCTAATTGAAA
>DASQZP010000783.1:0-5725 GCA_035638655.1 Bacteroidales bacterium | reverse complement strand
GTTTTTAATTTAATCAAATAATTAACTTATACTAAATATTAAGTTTTGATTAGGTTTAAGTTACTCATGTAAGAAAGTGTAAAAAGTGAAATCCCCCACCTTTTCTTCCCTTTCTACTTTTTCCCCACTAACGCATATTCCACCAAAGGTAGTCCTACCGTTTCAGTCTTTATCGCCTTTATACAACTGATTTAAAAGATTAATTACTGATCCAATATGTATTGCAGCATCAAATGCAATAAGACAATACATATAATCTATTATTGTTTTTCTTTGCCATGGATATTTTATTTGCGCTTAATTGTCACGGTTAACAAATTCTATATATGCGAATGATTATGAATATATTATCCCTTGTAGCATTAGCACTTTTTTATTCCTGCACTAATCCTGTTTCCCAGAAACCAAAGCCAACTGAGCCTTATTTTAAACCCGGAGAATATGGGGGAGACGCTATGTCCGGTACGGAATGGATAACCAGTGTTTTTCCAAGTCCAGATGGTCAAAAAATCGCTATTGTGCGGTACTGGACCCCAAGTCGTACCATTAAAGATCCCCGGGAACAACTATGGATTGTAAATAAAGATGGGAGTAATCCCAAACTTATTTCTACGAATAGTGCCGCCATAAGTTGGGCTCCAGATAATACAAAAATAGCTTTTTCATATGCCTTAACCCCTTATTTATATGTTTTTACTGTTAATTTAAATACCATGATAGCCAAACAATTGAATGGGAAAAAGAATCAGTATTTTAATAAGGCAACAGTATCTCAGCCTTTCTGGTTTCAGGATGGAATCCATTTACTTCTATCAGTTGTAGACAAAGCATATCAACAATCATATGAACGTGGATTCTATATTATGAATCTTAAAACGGATAGTATTAGGGGACCGTTAGTACCAATAACAGATAGTGGTCAACTGGGAAATAATGAAAAATATATCACTGGTGAGAAATATACTACCCAATCTGATTCAATGAGTGGAAATTATATCAATTATAATTTAACTACTAAAAATTGGCATTGGATTACTCATATAACAGATGAAGAAACAAAAAGGTATTCTATTTATTTATCTCCTAGCCCCACTTCAGATATCATCGTATTTTCCAAGCATATTAACAATGCTCCCCAAATTTTTGTGACTAACTCTAATGGAACACATACCCGGCAGTTTACCCATCTGGGTGGAGAATTTCCTGTCTGGAGTCCGGATGGCAAATATTTCACATTTATTCGGGATATCCACAAAGGTCCGGGTGCACATTACATTGTCATGAAGTGCACCGTATCTAATTGGAAGGTTTCTCCGCTTTGGCCCAGTCTTCCGGATTCTGTCCCTCATTTTCCCCCGGTTTCTACACAACACCCGATTGATTTGTATTCGATTGTACAACAAAATCAATGATTAATTATAATATAAATAAGATAGACGTCCACAAACTTAAAAGAATTTTAAAATCTGATTCATATATTTTTAACCAACGCATATACGACCAAAGGTCGTCCCGCCGTCTCCGTTTTTATCTCCCTTTATAAAACCGGCATAAATCTCTGATTTTAACGATTACTTAAATTCATATTCGTTACAAATCATCAAACCCATTATTAAAAAAGCCACCCACCTTATCTTAAAGTGATTAGCCATATTCCAGATCACCTTTTCTGTCATTCCCTTTTTACATTTGAGTATCCCGGAAATATAGCTCTTCCCAACCCCGGCCATTTCAGAGAATTATTATTGATTCTATATTAAAACCTCCGGGGGTCACATTAAAGCCCCAATTACAAACGCTGACAGGTCTCCGAGACGCTGTCAGGTTGGCACCTGCACCAAAATCAATCTGTAAGCGTTCAAAGAATCTGTCGGCCAAGAGATGAGATAAATACAAGTTAAAAATCAGACTCAAAATTGTCCCACAAAGGGAAGACAAAAAAATGTTCCCATAGCCACCTGGAGAATGCTTCCGGATTGTTCTGCTTCCTGTTTTTAATAAACGGGGACAGTGAGAGATCAATAACTAATGAGCCAGGTTTTTCAAAAAAGGTGCGGATGTAGAGATTCGTTGTTATTGAAACAGGTTTTCAGGATTGGCGTTTCCAGCGGGGATGTTGGAAACGGGGAGAAAACAAGGCTAATATATCTTACTATTAAATTTTAATTCCGATAATACTATTGGTTAATAGTACTGGATCTGTTAAGGTTTTGACCTAATTTCGCTTATAGCATAATCCAAATAACTGCTAATTTCATCTTCCTCATAAATATGCTTGGGGGCATCATTCTCATCTAAGTATTTTATAGCTTTATCATACTTTTTAAAGAGCGCTTTGTGAGTAGGCCTGGAGACGATTAAATCAAATTTAAAGTTTTTTTCTTTTGCTATTGGTGCTAAAGCAGATAGTTTTCCAGACCATTTGTAAGCTTTGTTATAGACAGCATCTTCATCAATTAAATCAAAACCTACTGGAGCTATAAGGTTGAGGGATCCATTTTTCCAACCATAATCAAATTTCTCTTCTTTAAGTGAAGTTGAAATAGAAATGTCTCTTTTGATATATTTCCAATTTTCAGGATCAGGTAATCTATCCTTTAAACCCGATTCTATTTTGGCAAGAATATATTTCTCATCCTTTTTAGATTTACTTTTGAAGTAATCATAATGAGATAAATAAGATTTGTACAAAAACTCACTTACAGATTTTTTATCCGTATATAAGCCCTGATTATGTACGACAAATTCCAGATTTGTTGAATCTTGCGCTATTAAATGTTCTTCAATAAGCTTTTGTAAATCATTGAATTCATCAAATAACTTAGTTTGATCATTATTAAGCCTTTTATTTAATTCTCTAACCTTACGATTAAAGGCCCCCAAATGTTTTTTTAAACGCGAAATAGATATATCCTGGTATAAATTAGATATCCTTTGAAAAGCATTCGGATATAAGAATAGCAGTTCTTTATCTGAGATAAAGAATAACAAAACACCAACATTTACATACTCTTCCAATAGAGCAGAATGCTTGTATTTTAAAATGCTATATTGATATATCTTATTCACGTTACAGAATTAATTAACAGTTCTTTAAAGTCTAATATTTTTTCTTTCGCTTGTTCTAAGTGCCACCTTGCAAGTAATCCATCTTCGGTATTGAATCCCAGCTCTTGTAAATCATCAAAACTGTCCGAAAGCAAATGAATATCTAATCGTCTTAGATATTCTTCAAATGTATCAAACCCGGGAGCTACTCTTTTTCTCCTTAAATGATCAAAAAATATATGATATGAATAGTTATATGATAACGAATTTTCATTAAAATTGGTATGATCCGGTTTAATTAATAGTGATTGTTCATGATCAATTAGATATGCATCACCATCATCACCTAATAAAATATTAGGTTTTTTTTCATTTCTATCCCTATTCAAGATTAGAAAATCAAAAGCATAAATAGATTCAATATCGTAATCATTTAACTCTCTTAATCTGAGAGATTTACTATACTGAAAGTATCCATTTAGAAGTTCACTTCCGAAGTTAAATCGATTAAAGGGTAATTGTATTCGTGATTTTATTTCAGGAGGAAGTGTTTCAATAAAACTATCCGAAAATTCAACAATGCCAAATTCAGGTACTAATAGATCAAATTCTTTTGCTAAAACCGAAGCATAAATTTCTTTACATGTAGCATTAAATTGATTAATAGCATTTTCATTAAAAACTTTTACAACAAAAGTTTTTATTCCATCATTAGTTTGAATATTAACTATTAATGGTTTAGTTGATCCTCCCTTAGCGACGCTTTCAAATTGTATGGCCTCGTATACTGATATCAAAATATATACTTGTAACTTATTACCACTTAGATGGATAATTAATAGTTTTTAATTTAATCAAATAATTAACTTATACTAAATATTAAGTTTTGATTAGGTTTAAGTTACTCATGTAAGAAAGTGTAAAAAGTGAAATCCCCCCCTTTTCCTCCCTTTCTACTAATTTCCCACTAACGCATATTCCACCAAAGGACGCCCGACCGTTTCCGTCTTTATCTCTTTTATAAAACCCGGCTTCAATCTCGGATTTTAGCGCTTTATCCAGTTTTTCCTTGCTAAAATGACTCTGTATCATGAGATCGGTCCTGTTTATCTGGCCGGTAGCTTGTTTTTCTATGATAATTAGACGTTCTGTGCAGGTATTATTAAAAATGCAAGCATCGTGTTTTATCCGATATGTAAAATAACAGCTGTGATATTTTTAGTATATTATTTTGCTATTAGCTATAAATTTATATCTATAAATAAATGAGTTGTGATGAGCGCAGAATCTGAGCTTGTTTTATATGTGACAGTGGCGATTTCTTTTGGGATCTTACACTTTTTTCTCTGGGTGTTTGCACCGGAGTCCAAAAAAAATCTCCTTTTTTCCAACTATGCTCTCATCTTCTCATTAGTTGTCTTTACCGATTTCAGAAGTAGTGTGGCTCCTGCCCAGAGTACACAGGTATTTAATGTATACTTACATTTACATCGTTTGCTCGTTCCTTTCCTGGTGATCTCCCTCCTGTTACTATTGCTCTCGACTTTTAATAGAAAGATACCCAAATGGTTCTGGCCGTTTGCAATCGGTTTCGTCCTCTTGTGCGTCTGGATTAGCTTCAAGCCAAGGGTACGATATGATTACTTCTACATCATATTACTATTCCTTGACATCGAAATGGGACGCATTCTCTACCTTGAATATCGAAATAAGAAATCCGGTACCTGGATCATCATCCTGGGATTTGTTCTGTTTCTGATTTTCCCGTTGTACGATCTGGTCACCGATATGAAAATAATGCCGTACATCGGTCAAATTAAGAATGGATACCCGATGGGATTTTTGGGGTTGACTGCCTGTTTCTCAATATATCTCGCAAGAGATTTTTCCCTGCGTAATAAGCGGATTTTAAGAGAGAAAAGCCGGGCCAACGAGTTAGAATTTCAGAAAAGAATGGTGGAAGAGTCTGAAAAACGAAAGACGGAGGAGCTGGAACAAGCCCGTAATTTACAACTGGCGATGCTGCCGGATAATCATAATCCCGATAAACATATTGACATGACATTTCGCATGTTTACAGCTACTGAAGTAGGAGGTGATTACTATGATTTCAGAAAAGATGATGACGGCGTCATCATTGCCATTGGTGATGCTTTGGGCCATGGGATGAGAGCCGGTATGCTGGTTACGATCGTGAAGAGTTTATTTGTTGCGGAAAATGATTTATCGGATTTTCCCCGTTTCTTCAAAAAATGCTCCCGGGTTTTTCATACCATGAAGTTGCGGAAGTTATTTATGGGTTTACAGTTGACTCATTTTTCCCCTAACAGGTTAAAGGTGGCGACAGCGGGAATGCCGCCGTTGTTAATCTACAGGAAACAAACACAGGCCGTTGAAAAAATAGTTCAAAAAGCCATGCCATTAGGGGGTCCTGTTACCTTTCCTTATAAACAGGAGGAGATTGATTTAAAATCTGGTGACGTCGTAATAATGATGACTGATGGATTGACAGAGCGTTTTAACCAGCAGAAAAATATGCTGGGACAGGGAAAATTATGTGAATGGCTTGTCAAATATGCCAATGAAGAATCGAAAAAAATTTTGGACTCTATCATCACCGAAACAAACAGCTGGGCCGGTACCGAACAAAGGGATGATATCACGTTGTGCGTGGTTA
>DASQZP010000782.1:0-2158 GCA_035638655.1 Bacteroidales bacterium | reverse complement strand
TATTTGTGTGCTATGTAAGGTGTATTTCTCACTTGTACCGGATTCCGTTTAGAGAAGTTACTTTTATTAGCTAATATGTATCTTTGCCTGATACAGCCCTTAAATCGAGTTCTTCATAAACTGAATTCTGACTACGAAATTCAGGTACAATTTCTTTCATTAGTTTTACTACCTGCAGATGATCCTGACCTTTCAGCGGGAAAATAAATTTATTGATAAAATGTAACACCTCTTTATAATTATAATCGCGAACACGGGCCCGCATTATCTTGGGATGATGTGTCGGGAGTGTGTTTTCCTTGTCGCTGAGTAATTCTTCATAAAGCTTTTCACCAGGTCTCAGTCCGATATACTTAAGGTGAATGTCTTTACCAATTTCGAGTCCTGAGAGTTTAATCATGTTTTTAGCGAGGTCTGCCACTTTAATTGATTTACCCATGTCGAAGACAAAAATCTCTCCGCCCTGTCCCATCGCACTGGCTTCCAGCACAAGCTGACAGGCTTCCGGAATGGTCATGAAATATCGGGTTACTTCAGGATGTGTTACTGTAACCGGTCCGCCCTGTTCAATTTGTTTCCTGAATCTCGGAATAACGGACCCGTTCGATCCCAGTACATTACCAAAACGCGTAGTGATAAAATTAGTCTGGCAATGTCCGTTAAGTGATTGTATATATATTTCTGCAATACGTTTTGATGCTCCCATAATATTGGTGGGGTTCACCGCCTTATCCGTTGAGATCATTATAAACTTATCCACTTTATGTTTAATGGCCAGATCGGCAATTATTTTGGTGCCAAAAACATTATTCTGGATCGCTTCCACAGGATTGCTCTCCATCATGGGAACATGCTTGTAAGCAGCTGCATGGTATATAATATCAGGCTTATTCTGTTCAAATATTTTAACCATGCGGCTGTGGTTGGTAATGTCAGCAATCAAAACTTCGATATTGCTGAGATTTTTCTGTTCTCTTACTTCCAGTTCAATATCATACAATGGAGTTTCCGCCTGGTCGAGCAACAAAACTTTGCGGGGATTGTATTTGATAACCTGTCTCACTATTTCACTGCCAATCGATCCTGCTGCACCGGTCACCATGATGGTTTTGTTGATCAGCTGCTTTTTAATAGCCCGTGTATCAAGCTCAATAGGATCACGTTCCAGCAGGTCTTCAATTTTCACTTTTCTGATCTGGTTGACACTTAAACGACCGTTAATCCAGGATTGAATATCAGGAACAGTAAGGACTTTAATATTTTTTTCCAGGCACTTCTGAACTACTTCACTTTTGCGTTGTGCTTTCAGATTATTTTTAGCAAAAATTAATGTTGTAACATTATATTTGTCCACAATCTGATCAAACTTGTCAATAAAATATATAAATAAACCTTCAATTTTCTTTCTTATGATACTACTTGCATTATGATCTATAAAAGCAATAACCCGGTAATTGGCTTCAGTATCCATTTCCAGAGCTCTTTTTGTCAATATTGCCAGTTCCTTAGACCCATAAATGACAACATTTGTACGGTCTTTTTTAGCGTGGACCAGTTCACCATAAACAAATTTAACCAGTAACCGGGAAGCCGTCATCAGGTATACTGTCGTAATAAAATCAATAATAAGTACTGAAAAGGGAATGAGATAACCACCTGATAAACTTGAATAGAAAAATAAATTAATTCCTGCCAGTGCAATGCTGCCAAAAGAAATTACTGCAAGAATTCGCTCAGTATCTTTTATACTTGTGTACCGTACAATACCGGCATATGTTTTCCCTATAACAAAGCTTAATGCTCTGACCCCCAGGAATATTGGGAGTATAACATTTATATTGGCTATATATTGGTAGGGTACCGCAAAATTAAATCGTAGTGAAAATGCTATTAGTAATGAAAATGCTGATATCCCCAAATCAAGAACAAAAACCAGCCACCTTGGACTATTTCTTTTGGTAAAAATCATGATATTAAATTTATTAACATTAATCCTTTGTTAAGTTATTCATCCAGGTGAATCAAATTATCTTCTCTATAGTAACGGATAAAATTATTACCTGATTATTCATGTTATTAATTATGGGGAATTTATTTCAATTACTTTCAAAGTAATACTGCTTTTTATTATCTGTATTCCTTTCTATGATATTTTACT
>DASQZP010000781.1:0-2485 GCA_035638655.1 Bacteroidales bacterium | reverse complement strand
TAGTATACTGCGGATTAAAATTTTTGCACGCCTTGTTCTCGAACATTTTGATCCAGACACCTGGACTTTATTGACAAACTATAAATAGTCTTTTGTTGTGTAAATAGTGCTCTCCTGAAAAAAGATAATTACCTTTTTCAGGAGAGTTTTTGTTTTCTGAATTATGGTATTTGTTAAATCATAAAATAGCTTACCTTTTCCATTTATTGATAAAAAGTTGATTTACCTATTGCTCAGATAACTGTCAGACACCTTGTTGAGTTGTTGGCTAATATCTATTTTTTTAGGCTACCGGCTGGTTTTTTAACTTCTGAAGATGTCTGACAGTTTGAAGTTTATTCAATAAGCAGGGTTTGTGCAGATTTTAAAAACCGCTGGATTTTTCATACTTCTGTTAAATTTATTTTGATGAAAATATCAGTCTTATTTTCATCGATATTCTGAAACCATACCGGGAATTTTACTGTATAAGCATGAGGTTTATTATTTTAATTTTTTTCAGGAAGCAGCGATACCTGGTCGCGATTTTGCTGAACGAGGGTGAAGCCTGAGTTACACCTGACAGAAAAAAAATCATACATGAGATATTTAGTTTCCTCTTCCATTGACCTGATGAATATAAAGTACCTTGCATGAATTTATCCCGCTACAAAACATCAACTATTTTAACTTTTATTGCCCTGGCAATTTTGTTACTGGTGAACGGGATATTTATACTTACCACCAATCATTTTTTCAGGAAAGAAGCCATCACAGAGGCTAAAGTGCAGGCAAAGCTTATTTTGGATAAAAATCTTTCAGTGCATGATTATTTTACCAATATGCTTAAGCCTGATTTATTCGAAACTTTAAAGGACACAATAGCTCCCGGTGAGTATTTTGATCCGTTGTGGATGTCATCTACCCATGCGTTGGGCTATATGGAACAATATTTTTCAAAAAGAAATGATTTTGGCTATTATTATAAGGATGCAGCAATTAATGCACGAAACCTTAAAAATGAAGCCGATAGTATTGAAAGGATATTTCTGCGTGAAGTAAATGAAGATTCCACAGTACAGGAGCAATCTGGCATTACCTCTTTTGGTGAAAAAAAGTACTACTATGTAATGGAACGTGGAGAATCACTGGATAAGAGTTGTATGAGATGCCACGATACACCACAGATTGCACCCAAAGGACTGGTTGATTTGTTCGGAAAAGAAAAGAGTTTTCACAGAAAAGAGGGAGAGGTTATTTCAGTTGTATCAATCAGGATTCCTTTAAATGAAGCTTTTCAACGGGCAAAGCATGATTTGTGGATAATCAGTATTATTGTATCTGCTGCAATTCTGTTCAGTTTCATTTCCCTGATTTTATTGCAGAGGCATTTAGTGATTCGTCCGATCTCACTTCTTCAGAAACGTGCTATGGACATAGCTGTTGATAATTCCCTCCTGGGTGAAACAATTGCAGTTTCTGCAACAAAAGACCTGTCAAACCTGGTCGATTCGTTCAATATAATGTCTCACAAGCTTCATGATTCCAGGAAGAACCTCGAAGATAAAGTGAAGGAAAAAACAGCAGGTCTGGAACAGAAAATCATTGAAGTGAAAGAATTAAATGATACCAAGGATAAATTGCTATCCATCCTGGCTCATGATCTGCGAAATCCACTGAGTACTATTCTTGGATTTTCGGGGTTACTTTCCAATAATTTGCAGAAATATGACAGGCAAAAGATCGGACAGCAGGTGAAAATCATTCATGATGTGAGTTTTCAGGCATATGAGTTGCTTGATGAATTACTCCTCTGGTCCAAATCCCAATCTGGTACTATGCAATTTGATCCGGAGCAAATTGTTGTTTTAGACTTAATACAGGAATACGTAAGTCAGTTAAATGCAAATGCAGTTGCTAAAAATATTGAATTGGCAGTATCAGTTCCGGGTAATATAACTGTTACTGCCGACAGAAATATGCTGAAGCTGATCCTTAGAAACCTGTTGTCCAATGCAATTAAATTCACACAAGAGGGAGGACACGTCATTATCAGGGCTGAAAGGCAGAGAAAAGAGACAATCTTTTCTGTAGAAGATACAGGTGTGGGAATTGAAAAAGAAAATCTGGAGCATATCTGGGAAATATCAAAGAAGTTTATTTCATCAGGTACAGCCAATGAAGCAGGTACTGGTTTTGGACTGGTTCTCTGTAAGGAATTTGTAGAAAGACACGGAGGTAAAATCCGGGTAATCAGTTATCCCGGCAAAGGGAGTACCTTCTCTTTTACTATACCGGATAAGCAGTAATGCAATTTTAAGGGAGGTGATATTTAATGATATGTTGTTTTAAGCAAATGAAATAAGAAGAAAATGATGAAAAGAGGAAATTAAGTTCTTAAATTATTACAAACTGATTGAAATATTACTATCACCATGGCAGAAGAACTGTTGTCCCCTGAACAGCTCAGGGAAGAAAATAAACGTTTAAAAAATGAACTGGACAG
>DASQZP010000780.1:0-3830 GCA_035638655.1 Bacteroidales bacterium | reverse complement strand
TAAGTAAGTCGGCTCATATCTGAACTGTACAAATCGGCTTTTGCCGGTTTGTATTGGCATATAATCCCGCACCCAAATATCTTTCGTCCCTCTTATAAAGTCATACTTAATGCTGTATTTGTTAAGAATACCGCATATTTTTACAAAAATATCCTTGAACTCCGCTTTGGTTCTAAGTAAGTCAGAAAAATAAACGATGTCGGTTTCAAAATCTGCAATCATATTTTTGGAAAGTGTTTTTTGTAGTTCACCGCTTTTTCTTCAAAACTCATTCGTCGGTAAATTGGTGACGGAGATGGCAAAGTAATCAGTTCAATATTTTCAGGAACGATAAAATGTTTACGAAATTCATTATTTACTCCCTTGCCTGTAAACAAAACCTTGCAAATCGGATTATTCTCAATAATCTCTAAAATCATTGAATTGTAAACCTTATTAGTCAAATTTGAATCAGAATTACTGTTTTCATTCCGTTCGCAAGACTCAATTAAATCGGTAATTCCAATTTTTGCCTTTTCAAATAATTCTTGTTTACCGTTTTTAGTTTTTAATTCCAATCTGTAAACATTTTCTAAAAGTTTCCAAAATTGATTCCGATTAGCTCCATAAAACCAATCATCCTGTCTTTTCTCTTGAGTTGATTCCTTTCCAGGAAAGCCACCTATCACCAAGATTTTACAATCTTTTGGTATGAAAGGTCTAAATGGGTGTTTTTCTATCATAGTATTTACTTGCAGGTTGGTTTCTTTTAATGTGCAATAACGGTAAATTGTATGAGTAGTGGCAGATTGCGGGCTTCTTTTCTGTCAAACCGCTATGCAGTTTGAGCGGGCTACAAACCTTGAAATTTAGTACCTTACCTGCCATTACTTATACAAAGTGGCAGCTGGCTTTTATTATCAGTCTATATAATTGTTTAGTTTAACAAAATGCTCTGTCAGAAAATCATCAACCTTTGCAGCAAAATTTCTTAGGAAAGTATTAGCTTCCTTAACTTTTTTCAAAGTCAGGCTTGGGTTATCTCCGTGTGCAATATCATTTCTTAATTGTCTGTAAGTATTAAATTTCCCTTTTTCATCCTCCGTAACGTTTATTTTCAAGCTGTTTATCATAAAGTCAGGTATTTGATTAGCCTTTAAATCTTTAACTGACTTTTTTAGATTATTAAATGCAACAATTTTCTTTAGTTTATCAGGTGAAATATAGTCGTTAGACTTTAATTCATTTGAATATTTTTCGTATCGCTGTTGATGTCTTTGGTCGAATCCACTTCGTAAAGCTCTTTTACTTTTTGTATCAGTGTTTTTATCAAGAGAATCTTTCAATGATTCTTCCGTTGGTATTAAGGATCCAAAAGAAAAAATTTCATCTATTACTGCTCCGAAATAGTTCTCAAAGAATGAAAAAGAACTCAAGAACAAATATGTTGCTAATTTCTCTTTGTATCCTGAGGATTGTCCTCTTAATTCAGTAGTTGTATTCAAAGTAAAGTAATCTGGGTCAGGAAGCTTATTTACTTTTCCTTCATCAAGTAATTTCATTTGTAATTTGAGTGCAGGAACTGAATGGCAAATCATAACTGCAAAATCAAACGACTCCTGAACCTGTCTTTGAAGTGTATTGAATGAAACTGTTCTATTTATCATTTTTATTAATCTTTGTGAAGGATGTAGGAATCGAACCTACCTAACAGGCAGTAACTTAAATTTCTTTTATAAACTTACGTCAATGCCTGTGCATCACCATGATGCTTATCCTTCAATTTATGTCCCAGGACTCTGAAAGAAAGCTTTAATTATCATTTTCACAGCCTTCGTTGCATCCTGTTCCATTTCTTCTCGTTTCTCATATTGATGATTCATCTTTAATGCTGGATTGTCAACGTCAACATGAACATATTTATTCCTTAATCTTCTTAACCAATTAATATCAAATGGTCCTTCATAATAGTCATTTAGCAATTTGGCAGTTTCAATTTTATCGTTTATTGCTTCAGTTTCCCTTAGATGGGCGTCTATAATTGATACAGATAAAACTATTACCAACAACCATGCTCCAATACAATAAGAAGCTTGTAAATCAGCAAATAAAGCCGTTGCATGGTCACTGACGAGATAGCTTCCTCCAGTCATGTTAGATTCTATTTCGTTTTCAATCCAATCGCAACGTTTTTGCCAAATCTCTTTATTAGGAAAATCAAACAATTCCATAAACTTAACAATTTTGCACGATGTTTCTTAAGCTTGCTGCCAACAATTGTCTATGTATACCATTAATGTTATATCTCCTTTGTGTTTTCAATGAAAGTAGTGTTATTCCATGATAATGGGTGTAAATGTATACTTTAATATTCATCCCGGAGTTTCCTTTATATTCCTCAACTTTTTGCAGACTTATTCCTGCTTTTCCAAGGCTCCGCCCCCTCAGTCCCATTGCCGCGACGTAGAAAGACTGTCTGTATGTATTGTTCCATGGGGTTTTCAATACTATATGGGCAACCTGCCCGTTCATTGTATTTGTTTTTTTCCGCTCTTGTTTGCTGCCTGAATTTTTTGCCCTCTCCCCGGAACGTTTCAGCATTAAATATACGGGGTGTTGATTTGTTTTCCAAATTGTTTGGGAACTTAATTGCTAATATTTAGATAAATTGTGTTGCCATTTTTCATGAAGGATGGTTGTGGGAAAACAAAGTAACAACGTGACAAAGTAACAAAGTGACAGAGGAGCTTCACGATTCATCCGGAAGCTGGATGCTCGAATCTTTGCCTTGGCATGTGTGAGGGCCTGGTGAGGGCAGGGATCACGAACCTTGACCTTTGGTTTGTGGGTGGCTTTGTGCGGGCCAAGCTCACGACCAGCCCGTGGCATGGCAGGTGTGAGGGAGTACCATTCAGCCCGTGGCTAGGCCTGTGGGAGTGGAGTAACAAGGAAGCAAAAATGATTCCGGCATGCCCGATAGATTGGGGGAAAAGTGAGCGTTGAGAAGAAGAGGTTGTAGAGGTTGTTGAGGATGTAGAGGGTGTAGACGAAAGAGGAGAATGAGAAGTGAGTTGGGAGTTAGGAGTTCACGTTTGCAGCACATAGATTAATGCCAGACAAAACCGGCATGAAAGGCCTGGATAGTATATCCGTTTCGGTCATTATACTGGTAAACCCGTGATACAGTTCTATGCTCGTAAAATCGCACGGCCGTGCGTCTCAGTATAACACCATGTCTGTATTATTAATTTTTAAAAGCTGTTATCCTCCGGATGGAAACGGATGTCGATTGTTTCGGAACCTGACAGGTATTGTTCTCCTGTCAGGTTTTCGTGAATAATATATATTAGAAATTCATAATAATAGATACAGGTCCGGCCTGCCAGCAAATAAACATCTTTACCCCTTTCAGGGATATAGTGAGCATTTTGGACTCTCCGCGGGTTAACACCCACGGTTATTGATCTTTTGCTCCTGTTGGGGCATGAACAGGATATAACAATTTGGTTGTCAAATCCCCTATAAACCCTTAAATAAATTCGACTCATCTCTTAGGTACCAACCAGATTATTGGGTCAGACTAACGCATGGAAAAATTAAACTGCCCTTACAGGGGGCACGTGTTTTTTTACATTCATTAACCCAGGGCGTTGCCACTGGGCTGAAATAAACTGCCCTTACAGGGCGAGTAAACAACCTGAAACAACCTTAAACAATTTGGAACAATTTGGAACTTCTGGCTTCGGCTCCGCTCAGCCAACTATTTCTAACAATATCAAACCATCTCAAACCATCTCAAACCATCTCAAACATTCAAACAACATCAAACAACATCAAACATTCAAACTACA
>DASQZP010000779.1:0-8957 GCA_035638655.1 Bacteroidales bacterium | reverse complement strand
GGTTTATATTTTTAAGTGTATTCAGACTTTCACGCCCGAGGTTGTCGAAACCAATAGTGTTTCCTGATATTGACTTGTTTACAACAATTGCATCAGGCATTACCTCCTGAAGTGAAGATGGCCATCCATGGGCCCTGGCAGCGTTTGAATCACCTATACATAAAATTTTCTGTCCATAGGAAGTGGTTGACAATAATACCGCCAGCACAAACATGGTAAGTACGTTTTTTGATTTTGTCATAACATCATTTTTTTTATCATTCATTAAAACCAGTACCCACTGGCTTCTTCGCGTAAAATCAATTGTAAAATTACCAATTTTCTTCTTTTTCCAGGGCTTTCATGTCAGGTTTATCTGATGCAATACTGAATGATTCGTCGAAAAGCTGATTCAAATCTCCGAGTGATATACCAGATCCTTTGCGAATAAAGACTGGTATTTGATACATAGCAGCATCAACAGTGACATATTTTCCTCCCCCTATTATGGAGGTAGTATCCCAGGCATTTATCCAGGTTTCTCCTGCCGGAAGGTACAATTTATGTTGGGTAACTCCCTTTTTCCATACTGCTGATACAAGAATATCAGGGCCGAGCATATAGGTTTGCCAGTTGTTCCAGGCTTCCCGTTGTTCAGGATAAGTGAGAAAAAGAGGTCTGATTACTGGCATGCCGGTTTTTGATGCTTCTGTTGAAAGTTGATGAACATAATCTTTTATCTTCGTGCGGGTAACAGCATAAAGTCGCCAGGTGGCGATAAGTGTTGTGTCATACGAAGGTGTATCAGGTGAATCCCAGAAGGCTTTGTTCCAGGTGGGCCCTACTTCCATAATGGGAAAGAAACATCCGGCACCAAGCCAGCGCATGGCTACTTCACGGTCAAAACTACCCCAATAACCTCCAATATCTGATGCCCAGTTGGGATATCCCATCACTGCACATCGCTGCATACCAATTATAGCCGATCGCAGGCCATACTCTCCGCCATCTGTATCTCCGGCCCACATGGCTCCGTATCTGGCGCTACCGGTATACTGTGCCCTTGGGAAAAGTACAAAATCATCTCCCAGTATCGGTTGAACGGCATCATAGGTAGCAGCTACATACTGTCTCGGATAATCATTGTAGTTCTCCCGATAGCTGGTTCCTGCATAAGTTCTGAGATGAAGAGAATCTGTAAGTTTTTCTCCATCAGCCCGATCGAGCTTAAATCCTTTTACACCCATTTTTGCCAGTTTGGCAACTCCGTTCTCACCCCACCATTTCCGGGCTTCAGGATTGGTAAAATCCATAAGCACCTGCTTTTTGTTTGTACCATGGGCCTTGCTAACCAGGTTATAATGATGCGTCTCAGCATAATTTGCCATATCTCCCATTACAAAAGGGGCTATCCAGAGCATCAATTCTATGTCTTTACTGTTCAGCCAGTTTATCATTTTCCGGGGATGAGGCAATCTTACAGTATCAAACTCATAATCATCAAAGCCAAACGGTCCTGTAGCCCATGGCCGGTCAATCCAGTAGGCTGAACAGGGAATGCCGTATGCCTCCATCATCAGGATATCTTCTGTAACCTCACTGTTATAAGGTGAGGATACCGGAGTTCCGTCATAATATTGTTTTCGGTTGTTATGATCATCCCGCCATCGCCATGGACCAAATGCCCACTTCGGCGGTACAAAGGATGGACCTGTTTCAAGTGCATGCTTCTTAACAATTTCAGCCGGGGAAGAGGCACGATAAACGATGAAGTGTAATGCCGGTCCCTGAAATGATACCTGCACTTTTGCCGGATCGGCCTGACAAAAATCAAATTGACCGGGCCATGTGCCTTTTACATAAAACCCATAATTATTAGATGATAGATAAAATGGGGCATAGGCAGATACAGTTGGCTTGAGTTTAACTTGCACATGCTGTCCCCGCAGATTCAATGCTTTTTCCTGTCCGGGTTTCCATGATAAAGTCTGGGGGCCATCAACAACGCGTTCAAATGCACCTGTGAAGTATTCTCCCGCAGTGGCTGCAAAATTAAGATACCAGTGCATGGGAAGCAAAGAATCATGGTCTGGTAGTTTTAGACTAAAATTAACATCTATTCCTTGCATGTCCGCCTCCAGTATAACCTTTCCTGCTCTGGTGTCCCAGCTGTAATATATTGTTGAAGTATCTCTGCTCTGATCCGGCAAGCCCCGCAACCAGTATATACTATCAGCCCAGCTAAATCCAATGCTTCCTTTTTCTTTTGAAACAGGTTCGATGATTACCGGACTGCTGGGTTCATTGGCCAGAAATAAAACCGGAAAATTATCTTTTAAACTGATTGCTATTTCATTTGGCCGGTTACATGCAGAAAAAATTGACAACAGAACAAAATAAAACAAGAATTTTTTCATGACTGTTTTGGGTTTTGGTTAGTATGTTAATATTAAATTATAACAATTACATGTAAATCCACATGCTTTATAATACACCATATATTTAATTAATTCAAGAATCAGTATGGGTAAAATTATTGTTGGTTCATATTACCTGATGTTATTTTAAAATTTGAAACTTGCCTTTACTCCTGTTCCAATATAGTTGCTTCCTTTAAATCCGGTAAATATTCCGACTTCTCCGCCAAAAAAGAGTTGGCCCAGAGAATACCCCGCCTCATAATATGGATAGTGTTCACTTGTAAACAGGACATTCAGAAATAAATTCTCTGTCCAGAAATGATCACTTAACCAGGGTAGTCTTTTTAAAAGTAAGAATTGGGAGGAATATTTCAGATGTGCTTCGGCATACCTGTCTGATGTGCTGTATTCGTAATTATTCAGTAAATAAAATGCTTCCCGGAATTTTTTGCTGGTAAAAGGTTCCTGTATGGTATTGAAATGACGGAATGAAGAAAAATGCAGGTTCTTTTTATTTGTAAAAAAACCAGCCATTATACTATAATTAAAATCAGATACAGTATATATATCAATGTGTTGCTTCAGTCCGGCTTCAAACATATTAAATGATGAATAATCCTCTTGCAAAGGAAACCCCTTACTGTATCTGAATAATAAGGTAGGCCATTTCGTACGGACGTAATACTTCCTGCCATGCTCAATTCTGTAATAATAAAATGGAGTGTATTGCAAGGTATTTGACATCTTGAAGAGCCTGTGAGCTAAAAGGTTATTTGCGATTACCGTTTTATTTGCGGGTATATTTGGAGCATAAGATTCATCAGGTTTGAAAAAGGAGTAATTGCTATGGTTGAGCAGGGGTTCAGCCCGTTCAAAATGGAGCGTTAAGTCCCATTCCAGTCCGTTCAGAATATCAGTTTGATGATTGATCTCTGCAAATGTACTTTGGTAAAACTTTTTGTAGTTATCTTTCAGAAACAGATTATACAAAGAGTTTATGAATAGAGGAGTTCCGGATTTTTCATTGAAGTCCTGGGGCGCATATCCGCCTTTCAGGTTTATGGTTGCTCTTCTGAGCGGATTATAATTAAAATCAGTTTCGGCCAGGATAAACGGACTCTCCCGGTTTATGTTATATCCGGCCATGATATTGAAATGAAGGGTATGCAGACTGTCAGTTTTCCAGAAAGCTTTAAGTGACTGGTTTACCGACCAGCCGTCAACCGGGTTAAAACCAATGTTTTTGATCCTCAATAACCCCGGGTAATAAAGGTGAAAGGTTTTTTTTGGAGCCCATGAACTGTTGCCAAAACCGGCAACTTTCAGAACCTTTACAAAAGCAGACGTTGAGTCTGTCTTTTTGACCGTATCATTAACTTTTGAATAGCTTATTTTTTCTTCTTCAGAAGCAGGAACCGGTCTTATTGAATCCCAGTAAACAGAATCTTTATTAAAAGCGTTTTTGTTCTTTATTTGCTTATAGTTCGACACAATCTCCAATGGCTGCTTACTGGTGTCCTTCTCCAGTATTTCTGCTTTGCGGGATATCAGCCGCTGCATCCTGATCATTTCATGATTGGAAAGGGCTTCTTTCTGCAACAACTCATCAAGCTGCTGATCAATTTTAACTACTTTGGAATTTTCAGGAACTGAATCTTTTTCCGCTTCTTCCTTTTTTACCGGAGTGCTAATGGCCTGTTTAATCTGATCCTGACTAAAATCAGGATTGATCACCACTGAATCATACCTGAATGTAGTGACATAGGTGGCTTTTGCCTTAATGCCCATAAATCCGAGATCAGCTTGTACATTCAGACTGACAGGAAAATAACTGTTCCCCTTTATCGGACTGTAATTCTGCTTTATCTGCATCTCGGTGTAGGGAGGGTTGAGCATGACATCATAACTGTAAAGACACCATAGATCTTCTACAATATAGAGGTATCCGCTCATAAGAAGTTTATTCTTCCGTTTTGGTATGACCCTGATCTTATCTATAAACCAGGCACCATCCTGAAGCAATCCTTCATATTTAAAATTATAATGGGCGAATGCGTTTGGAGCAAATGGCGAGATATAAAAACCGTCCTGGGACTCATAAATGCTGCCTGATACAATCCGCATTACCGGCACATCATCATCAGCTATGGGAAAGGAATTATTATATGATATTACCTCTTGTTCATAGTGATCAGGCGCCTTAAAACGGATTTTATTATATGATTCATTTACATATGTCTGCCCTTCTACAGGCTGCTTCCCGTTCAGTTCAGAATGTTTTTGCAATAATCGTGGAATTTTAATGATCTTCAATGTACCTTTGATGTATACCTCTGAAGTATATGATTCTGCCTGCTTGAGAAATCCTGGTGCACGGGCTATGGCTTTTCGCATAATGGCGTAAGCCGGGTCTTCATCATCGGCTCTGATAGTGACCCCTGCAATTACATAGCTTTGAACTAACAGTGTGATATGTAGCTCAACAGCTGTATCTGAAACATCAACAATTTTATCCTGAGATGTATACCCCATCGATCTGAAATTAAGATGATAGGTGCCTGGTTCAACCCTTATCCTGAAGGCTCCCTGTTCATTTGAACTGGTTCCGGTTTGTAACTCTTTGATGTAAATAGTTGCAAAAGGAACAGGAGTTCCGGAGGCATCAGTTATAATTCCTGTAATCTCCTGTCCGGATACTACTGAAGAGAGACTGGTAATCAATGAAACTATCAGGGTTCGGATCATAATATTCTTCATATTAATTCAAAGATAGTATCTTTACTGAAATTTTTGAAGGACGATCCGGAATTATACTGCTTGTGCGGAAAAATGCTTAATATATAACTGTAAATCAATAAGAATAATCCTTTTTAGTAAATAAATTCATTAAAATATTTATGAAGTACATTAGTCAGTTTTTGCTATGGATAAGCGGATGGACCTATGAGGGTGAAATTCCTGATAGCCGGAGATTTATTGTTGTTTCTGCTCCTCATACAAGCATGTGGGATTTTGTTGTCGGAAGACTCTTCTATTTTTCCAAAGGGATTAAAGCGGGTGTAATGATCAAGAAAGAATTATTTTTCTTTCCGGTTGGTATAATATTGCGTGCCATCGGGGGTATTCCGGTAGAAAGAAATAAAAAGACCAATATTGTTGATCAGATGGTGGAATTGTTCCGGAAGAATGATGAAATGGTGCTGACTATTACACCCGAGGGTACCCGGAAAAAGACTACCCACTGGAAAAAAGGGTTCTATCATATTGCCACAAAGGCTGGAGTACCTGTTTTACCGGGCTATTTTGATTATAAAAGGAAGGTTATCGGGATCGGGGAATTCCTTTATCCTTCCGGTGATATTGACAAAGATATGCGCACTATCAAACTTTTCTTTAAGGATATAACTCCCCGGCATCCTGAGAAATTTACCATAGGAAATATTTAACAGATATGTTTAAAATTACTATCGTCCAGACTGATACGCGCTGGGAAGATGTTGACGCCAATATTAGGAATATTTCTGAAATGCTTGGCAAGCATAACAGGAAGACCGACATGATACTGTTGCCTGAAATGTTTTCTACCGGGTTCACGATGAATGCACCTGAATTTGCTGAAGATCAATCCGGGAGAACAATAGCATGGATGTTACAGGTAGCAGCCGAATATAATTCCATACTTGCCGGGAGTATTATTTTTAATGAAGAAGATCAGTATTTAAACAGGTATATTGCTGCTTTTCCTGATGGAAGTCTGCGTTATTACGATAAAAAGCACTTATTTACAATTGGGGCAGAAGGGAAGCATTATTCTCCCGGTCAGTTCAGAATGGTTTATGGTTTCAGGGGAATTACCTGCTGTCCGCTTATCTGCTATGACCTGCGGTTCCCTGTCTGGTCAAGAAACAGAGAGCGATATGATTTGCTAACCTATGTAGCCAACTGGCCCGCCTCACGGCAGGAAGCCTGGAAGGCATTACTTAAAGCACGGGCCATAGAAAATCAGTGTTATGTAGTAGGTGTGAACCGGGTGGGTAACGATGGACTCGGATTACATTATGCAGGAGAAAGCATAGTGGCCGGACCTGAAGGTGAAATTCTTTTTAAAGCAGATGATAAGGAAAAGGTGGAAACTATTGAACTGGACATCGATCATCTCCGCGGAGTTCGGACAAAATTCCCGTTTCTGGATGATGCCGACCATTTTGAACTTTTGCAATAATTAACGCAAAATCATGTACTTGTAAAAAAAGGTCATTCTTTAGTGATAAATTCAACGAGACTTTAGCTTTTAGATTTTAAATCAAAATACTATATTTACAAAGGGTGTCAAAGTTTACATATATAATGCCTGAAAAATATTTATATTACACATTTATAATATTTTTTTATTCCTCATAATTAACGGATGAAATTCTCGAGATGAGTAACGAAAAGGATAATAAATCACGGAGTCAGCGGTTTAATGAGCTTTTTGTCAGGGGGCAAAAATTTATCACCCATGATATCTGGCACATTCAGGAGGAGAAGGAAATGCCCCGCTGGTCGTTTTTGATCAAGCAACTTCGTGTATTTGTACTGGCTGTGAAAGGGTTTCTTGAAGATAAAGTGCAGCTTAGGGCGTCTGCCTTAACTTTTTACTCCATGCTCTCAGTTGTGCCTATTCTCGCCATGTTATTTGGTATTGCTAAAGGGTTTGGTTTTCAGTCTAAACTTGAGGAAGAACTGATGAAGAATTTTTCCGGACAGCAGGAAGTACTCAACTATATTCTGGAGTTTGCCAATCGTTTCCTTGAACGCACAAAAGGCGGGCTGATTGCCGGTATCGGACTTATTATTCTCTTCTGGTCGGTAATGAAGGTGTTGGGGAATATTGAGGAATCATTCAATAACATTTGGCAGGTAAAAAAGTCCAGAAGTTTTATCCGGAAATTCAGCGATTACCTGTCTATTATGATGGTAGCACCTATTCTGTTGATTATCTCAAGTAGTCTGAACGTATACATTACTACCAAGATTATTGGTCTTACCCATCAGGTGCAACTACTCGGATTCTTTAGTCCCCTGATAGACTTTATGCTCCGGTTTACTCCTTTCTTGCTCATTTGGCTGGTATTTACCTTATTGTACATTGTAATGCCAAATACCAAAGTGAATTTTTTATCTGCCATGGTTGCCGGGATCATTGCCGGGACTATCTTTCAGATCGTACAATGGGGATATATCCATTTTCAGGTGGGTGTATCACGCTATAATGCTATTTACGGTAGTTTTGCTGCTTTACCATTATTTCTGATCTGGCTCGAATTCAGCTGGCTGATTGTGCTCTTTGGGGCAGAAATCTCCTTTGCCATACAAAATGTTGAAAATTATCAGTTTGAGAGTGAATCATTGCGTATCAGCTCACATTTCAAACGACTGCTCTCATTGCTGATTGCCCATCAGGTGATCAAACGCTTTGATGAAGGCAAAAAACCACTGACATCAGAAGACCTTTCACATGAATTGAATGTACCGGTTAAGATCGTGCGACAAATTACTTATGAACTGGTTGAATCAGGTGTATTTACTGAAACTGTAACAGAAAGTCCCAAGGAATATGCCTATCAGCCAGCCATCGATATTAACAAAATAACAGTTTCATTTATTATTCAAAGGCTTGATCTACTTGGTTACGACAAGCTGGATGTTATTGATAATGATGCTTTCAAAAAAATCAGCTCCATTCTTGATAATTACAGGCAGCTTAGCAATCAGCCTCCCGGTGATTTATTGCTTAAAACTATCTGACAAAATTTAATTTAACAGGAAAGTCTGTTACTATAATATGTTTCAAGCGTCTCGCCTGGAACTATATTATTACAAAGATATAAGCGTCCGCTTGTGGCTCCCCGTTGGTGTCTCCTATGTGCCTTTTCTGTTGTATAGTAACCCGCTACTAATGCAAGTCTCCCGACTTGTACCCTTCCTGACCCGGCTTATTTTAACGCCTCAAACAGCACATCCACCGGATGCAGGGCTTCTTTTTTGGTTCCATCCTTGATTTGGTGCCTGCAACTTGTTCCCGGAGCGGAGATAATTACATTCTCCGCTGCTTCCCTGACAGCTGGGAACAATACCAGTTCACCCACTTTCATCGACAGGTCATAATGTTCCTTTTCATATCCAAATGAACCGGCCATGCCACAACAGCCCGATTGGATCTCTCTCACGGTATAATTGACGGGAAGACTAAGTACTTTCTTCGTTGTTTCGGTGCTGGCAACCGATTTTTGCTGGCAATGGCCATGCAGCAGGATTTCTTTGGGCTGATCAGTAAAAACGGAATTATCAATCCTTCCTGCCTCCATCTCCCTGACAATAAACTCATCAAACATAAGGCTGTTGGTTGCCAGTTGTTTTGCTTTTTCCTTCATTTCGTTCCGGAGCAGATCAGGGTATTCGTCTCTGAAAGCCAGGATGGCTGAAGGTTCAATACCAATGAGCGGGGATTCTTCAGAAACTATACTGCTCAGTTTGCTGACATTTATATCAGCCAGTTTACGGGCTTTACGGAGC
>DASQZP010000778.1:0-19129 GCA_035638655.1 Bacteroidales bacterium | reverse complement strand
ACATGGTCAGGTGTTCTTCTTCTTTTAACTTTTGAATACGAAGCGGAAATTTAACAGTGATGGCATGTGACATGCCGGACTGGCCTTCCATCGGAGCTATGACCACTACCTGCCCGAAAGGTTTGGCAACCTCAATTAATTCATGCAATCCTTTGGCCTCAATGCCATCGTCGTTGGTTATAAGTATCAGTGACATATATGTTTTTGTCTTTTCAAATTAAGAAATACAAAGATAGTGAATTGACGGTGATTTTTCATATTTGTTTGCAGGACGTATATTTAGTGTCTGTCCATAATGTCCGATAACTTCGTTGTTGCAAAAATTTTAATCCCTCATATACAATAAGCACCTGGGCGACAACTTTTACCAAAATGTTGTTCAAATTATGCATCGGCTACTTCCCCGTAGGGTTTCAATTGCTAATGGCTAATTGCCAATTGCTAATTGAAATAGTATACTGCGGATTAAAATTTTTTTACGCTCCCGTTTAGAACGGAACAGGCTTTGTTCTCGAACATTTTGATCCAGACACTTGAGTTTATTGACAGACTCTATTTAGTTTCATTGAAACGGGATGGCAGATTCCGGAATTTATTTTTTTCTTCTGGCACCTTTACGATTTTTTTTACCCAATGTTATTGAGGAACTGAATGCAACCAGCCTGAAAGGCTGAGATACCAAAGCCAGGGGCAGCGCCCCCGGGATTACGGTCACCCCCTTTCTCCGCCGCATCCGTGTTGTTTTTTTGAAACCGGAGGTTGATTATGCGGCGGATGGAACCGAAATGCCGGCAGGATAATGACCTGACAGGTATTTTTCTCCTGTTATGGCTGATCATGATTATATGTAATTTCAGTCGAAAATTCAAAAATTCAGAAAAAGTTTGATTTTTCGATAGGGTATTTTGTTGCAAAACTATCTTTTAAATAGAAAGCATGAAAAAAGAAGGTTCTGAACCAGATCATTAATTGAATTAAAATATTGTTAACGAATAAAAAGCAAAGATCATGAAAACACGCAGCTATTTAAAATCCCTGACATGGGTACTTGTGATGCTTCTGATAGCAGGCACAGGAAGTAAGTCTTTTGCCGGGAATAATCAATCACATCAGCAAAAGCAGGATTCAGTAAAATACATTAGTATCAGCGGTAAGGTGATGGATAAGGAAACCAACAAGCCGGTGTTGTTTACCAGCATCTTCATCTCCGGAACCAGTGTGGGTACAGTATCAAACTCTGACGGCGGCTTTATTATTAAGGTTCCCGAGAATGAAAAAGATGCCAAAATTGCTTTTTCAAACATTGGCTATAAGAATCTTGAAGTCGATGTAGCAAATCTGAAGACCAAAGACAATGTCATTTATCTGCAACCGGCTTTGATACCGATATCTGAGGTTAAGATCCGTACCGGCGACCCTGTAAAACTGCTGCAGGAAGCACTGGCAAATGTTCCGGAAAATTATTATACAACACCAGAGAACATGACGGCTTTTTACCGCGAAACTATTAAGCAGAATCGACACTATGTTGCTGTTTCAGAAGCTATTCTGAAACTATATAAAGGTGCCTATAACAAACTCGAAAACGACCAGGTAAAGATTTACAAGGGCCGTAAGAGCCAGGATGTAAAACGCATGGATACAATTGTATTCAAACTTCAGGGTGGACCGAGTACAATGGTCTATCTGGATCTGCTTAAAACGCCAAACATGGTGCTTGATCCCGAGTCTTTTGAATATTACAATTATAAATTGATCGGGATGCTGAATATTGACGACCGGCAGAATTATGTAATTGAATTCGACCAGAAAAAAGATATTAACTATCCGTTGTACAAGGGCAAGATATACCTGGATGCCGATAATCTGGCAGTAACCAATGTTGAATTTCAGCTCAGCGAGAGAGGACTTGATAAGGCTGCAAATGTGCTGGTACGCAAAAAACCGCTCAGTCTGAAAGTAGAACCGCAGGGTGGTTTTTACATGGTCAATTACAGGCAGGATGACAATGGTAAATGGTACCTCAATCATGTTCGTACTGAACTGATTATGAAATGTAAGTGGGACCGCAAACTGTTCAGCTCTACCTATACAGCAGTTGCAGAAATGGCCGTCACCGATAAAACCGATACGAATGTTAACAAGTTTAAATATCGTGAGACCTCAAAGATGAACGATGTGTTTATTGACAATGTATCTGAATATTATGATAAAGGATTCTGGGAAGATTTCAACTATATTAAACCAGAGGAATCTATTGAGGATGCAGTAGAAAAGATTAACAAACGGATGAGACGCGTCATGTCATCAAATGATTAAAGCCTGCAGAATTTCTGAATTCCTGCGAACTCACAAGGATTAATCTTTTCATAGTGTAACAATCAGGGTTAGTATCCGGGAGCGCAGTATTTAACTGCGTTCCCTTTTAAGGATTAAAAATATTCAGGAAGGTTTATTGAATTCCCAGGTTATATCATCATACAAATAGTCCCGAAATTTCATAAATTGCAAACATTAACTAAATACAGAGATAATAAGAACACTGAACGTTCACTAAAAAAACGGGATTTGTCTGACGAGAAAGATATAAGGTTGTTTGAAAAGGTGAGACAGGGAAGCGTAGATGCTTTTGAAAAGCTTTTCAGGTCTTACTATCCTGAACTGATGGATTATTGCACACGGATTGTTACCAACAGTCAGGAGGCCGAAGAGATTGTTCAGGATTTGTTCTTTACAATGTGGAATAAGAAGGAGGATCTCAACATTCATTCTTCTGTTCGTTCGTATTTGTTTCGTTCGGCGCATAATAACTGTTTGTTAAATTTGCAGCGGAACACAGTACGGCAGCGTTATCAGGATTATGTTTCCGGGAACGAACCGGTGCGATATCCTGATCCGTCAGAATCATACCGGGAGACCGAAATGGCGGGTATCATTCAGCAAGCACTGAATAAACTTCCGGAAAGGACCCGGGAGATTTTCAGAATGAGCAGAACAGAGGAATTAAAATATAATGAAATAGCCGAAAGATTATCAATCTCGGTGAAAACTGTCGAGGCAAATATGGGGAAAGCCCTTAAGATCCTGAGGCAGGTGTTAAAGGAATATATGACCGTACTTTTATTTATCTTATAAGAGATGCAACAAATTGATCAAAAATATTGGGAACTAATGGCCAGGGTACTGGCAGGTGAGGCCACAACCGGTCAGCGCGAAGAGCTGGAAGTATGGATGCAGGAGAACAGGCAAAACAGGGAACTTTTTATGCGTGTGCGCAATGACTGGGAACGGACAGCTTCTTCAGCCAGTGCTACAAAATATAATGTGGATGCTGCCTGGGAAAAGCAAAAAAAACGTATCCAGGGTGTCCCCGGAATGTACGAAACTGAATCCCCGGTTCATCAGTATAACTTTAGAAGAACGTTTATTCGCGTAGCTGCACTGGTGTTACTGTTGATCGCAACCGGAGCTGTATTTTTTATTTTACAGCACAGGAATGCAGCTGATGAACTATTAGCTACGACCAACGGACAGGAACAACAGGAAGTAACCCTGCCTGATGGAAGCACTGTTGTTCTTAATGAAGGTGCAATACTCAGATATCCAAAGACATTTGGCAAAACAAGAAAAGTTAAACTTACAGGCGAAGCCTTTTTTCAGGTAACTAAAAATCCGGAAAGACCTTTTGTCGTTGATGCCGGAAATGCAACGGTAACTGTTTTGGGTACAACATTTAATGTAAATTCTTCTCCGGTTGAAGATAAAGAAGTGGAGGTATTTGTTGAGACAGGCAGAGTAAAAGTTACACCGGTGGCAGGTAATAAAGGACAGTCACTGATCCTGGATCCGGGTTATATAGGCCGGGTTTATAAACACAGGACAGAAAAGCTGTTGAATACCAACGAAAATTACATGGCCTGGAGGACCCGTCAAATGATATTCAGGGATACCCCGCTGCCTGAAGTTGCCAGCACACTTGAGCGGGTATATCATGTTAATGTTGAACTGAAAGGAGACAGCCTAAAAAATTGCAGATTTTCTTCCACCTTTATCAAACAGGACCTGAATCTTGTTCTTGAAGTGATTTCCACTACCTTTGATCTCACAATTAAACAGGATAAAAGTAAGATCGTTCTTACAGGCAAAGGTTGCTGAGAATTTCAGATTAACTCCTGACAGCATAAGCTTTTCATACCTGCATTACTAAAGCTAAACTTACTTGAAATTTTGAAGATTGCTTCAAAACATATTGTACTGATTCTGATTGTTATGCTTCCTTTTGGAAGCATAACTGCTCAGGACAGTACAACAATTCTAAACCAGCAGGTTCAGGTAGACTTTGACAGCCTGTCTGTTTATGAAGCACTGGTAGCCCTGAGTCAGCAAATAGACTATCACTTTTCCTATGATGCCGGTATTGTTTCTCCATCTAAAACAGTTTCGCTTCATGAGGCAAATATCAAAGTTTCTGAAATCCTCAACCGGCTCTTCCCGGGGAATGACATCTCCTTCAGGGTGATAGACAAACAAATTGTTATCTTTCGAAAGGAACCTGATTCTTTCGGGAAGGGGGATGATATAGAAATCTATCCCTTTACCTCAATAAAA
Organism: Bacteroidales bacterium; assembly: GCA_035638655.1. Taxonomy (GTDB): domain Bacteria; phylum Bacteroidota; class Bacteroidia; order Bacteroidales; family DASQZP01; genus DASQZP01. The sequence goes on along the minus strand of DASQZP010000778.1, from coordinate 14,521 downwards.
GGAAGGGTGGTCGATAATAAGTCCCGGGACCCGCTTCCCTTTGCCAGTGTGAGTATTATCGGGAAAAATATTGGCACTATTACCAATGAAGACGGAGAGTTTATACTGAAAATACCCAGGGAAATGGATTCGGATACGATTGGCATTTCCAGTATGGGTTACAGAACTTTCCAGATACCTGTAATACAGGCAGATACTACATATAAAGTTTATCCACTTTTCATGGAATTTATTCCTATCCAGGAGGTTATAATTCGAAAAGCTGATCCGATCGGGATTCTGAGGGCCGCTATGAAAGCTGTACCCCAAAATTACAGCGAAATTCCGTCGGTTTATACTTCATTTTACAGGGAAGCAGTTGAAAAGAACGACCAGTATGCAGCCATGTCAGAAGCAATTCTCAATATGTATTGTTATCCCTATGACAGGCCTGATATGCAAAACCTGGTTAAGGTATTCAAGAGCAGGAAAATGTTTGATGCAAACATGCTGGATACTGTAATTCTGAAACTGAAAGGAGGGATCTACACCTGCCTTTTGCTGGACCTGGCAAGGAACCCGGCGGAATTTATGCGGGAGGAATATTTTCATGCATACCGGTACAATATGGCAGATATTGTGTATTACAATGAAAGTCCGACCTATGTGGTTGAGTTTTCTCCCAAAGCAAGTAATAATGAAGCTTTGTTCAAAGGCAGAATTTATATTGATATCAATACACTGGCTATCAGAGGAGCCGATTTTTCCATTAGTCCATCAAGAATAAAATATGCCTCCGGCAGCATGGTATTGAAAAAATCACGTGGTATGAAGGTAAGAACTGTTGATGCTACTTATATGGTTCGTTACAGGAGTGTCGGGAATAAATTTTATCTCAACCATGTGCGCTTTGAGACGTGGTTTAAGATACGGCGCAAAGGAAAACTTTTCAGTAATGATTTTCATACATTTACAGAGCTTGCAATCAACAACATAGATACTACCGATGTGAGGAAATTCCGTTTCCGGGAACTTACCCGGACCGATGAAGTTTTTTTCGACCAGATTAACAGTTACGACCCTGAATTTTGGGGACATCTGAATTATATCAAACCGGATGAACCGATTGAAGAAGCCCTGAAGCGAATCAATAAAATACTGGTGAAGCCATCATCCGGAAATAAATAATTTAAAAAATTGGCGAGGCTGATAAATTGTCATCTCAGTCCCGCCAATGTTTCTCATCTGTTTTTTTCCAATACGATAAATTATTTCATTGCCTGCAGTTTTTCAAGCATCTCGGTAGCATTGCTGTTTTATAATTTTTACTGAAAAGCATATAAACAGTATGCATCCATAAAAATGTTATTTTTACAGCTGTAAATACGTGTATATAAGTGGAAAAGAGAAATTCGGAAAATGCAGTTATCAGGATATGGTTTTCGATAAATTGTCGGAGAGTTTCGGATAAAAGTTAACCCAGTGCAACATCCAGCAGCATCATTACGGCAAAGCCGGTCATGGCTCCGATGGTGGAAAGGTCGGTTTCCCTGTCTGACTGGGCTTCCGGAATTAATTCCTCGATAACCACGAATATCATGGCTCCTGCAGCAAATGAAAGTGCATAGGGCAGAATAGGACGTATCAGGAGAACCAGTGCTGCTCCTGCTACTCCGGCAATGGGTTCTACAAACCCGGAAAGTTGTCCGTACCAGAAGCTTTTTTTACGTGAAAAGCCCTCCCTTCGCAACGGGATGGATACTGAAGCTCCCTCGGGAAAGTTCTGAAGCCCGATACCAATAGCAAGCGCGATGGCACCACCCAACGTAGCCGACGGAATGCCTTCTCCCAGTGCACCAAACGCCACACCAACAGCCAGTCCTTCAGGTATGTTATGCAAGGTTATGGCGAGGATAAGCAACACACTGCGTTCCCAGGAGGTCTTGATTCCTTCAGCTTTATCTACCGGCATTCCCAGATGAAGATGTGGCAAAATTTTATCGATAAGTAGCAGGAAGGCTCCGCCGGACAGAAAACCTACCACTGCCGGAATCCATGATATTCCGCCGTCCATTTCAGCCATCTCAATTGCAGGTTTAAGCAAAGACCAAAAACTGGCTGCTATCATAACTCCTGCAGCAAAACCAAGCATGGCATTCAAAATGCGTTGGTTGATCGTCCTGAAGAAGAAAACCATTGCAGCTCCCAGTGCAGTTACCAGCCAGGTGAACAGAGTGGCAAATAATGCCATTAAGATGGGGTTGTAGTTATTCAGCCATTCCTGTATCATTTATATCTGAGGTTTTTGTTGTTCTTAAAGGCCGGTAAAATGCGGCACCGGTTATTATAAGACTTAAAAATGTAACAAAAGCGAAAGTGAGACTGCTTAAAGCAAGTTGCATACCGCCTGATAAGATGTGTCCGCTGGTGCATCCTCCTGCCAGCCTGGCACCCAATATCAATACAAAACCACCTGCAAACGCCCAAATACTCCTTTTAATCTTTGAGGATCCCTTATATTTTCTCCAGTTTGAATGGATGAGCGTGAAACGAAATTCTCCTCTCACCAGTGCCAGTACCAGTCCGGCAATGAATGCACCGGTCAGGAATATGAGCTCCCACCGACCTGGTGTTTCAATTTTCAAAAAATATGAATTGTTGGTTAGTCCGGTTAGCCAGTCACCAACATAAGGATAGCTGGTTGATGCTCCGACAGGTCGGTTTGAAGTGCTTTTGAGAAAAACGAGGCTGTTTAGAAGAGCCAGTGCAATACCTGCAAAAAACCAGGATCTCTTGTGGTCTTTTTCTCTTTTGTTGATCAGGAAAGCGATGTATACACAAATAAAGCCAAATATCAATACAAAGATTAACACAAACACATGATTGAAATTGCCGGCAAAAGAGTAAAGTGTTAAATCTCCCAAATTCGGACCGGCGATATTTTTGATAGCCGGTTCAATTAATGTGTAAAATATGCCCCCGGCAATTCCCCCGATGATTCCCGTTAGGGCATCCAATGATCCTTCGCCGAGCGATACTGCCATTGTTCCGGGACAATAACCCAATACAGCCATGCCGGCCCCGAATAATAATCCACCGAGAATGATTCCCCCTGCAACAAATGGTTTGATGTGGAAACCGGCTACTCCTGTCCAGACTTCTATGTATATCAGTACGGCTCCAATGCCAATGGCAGTGAGCAGGGCCTTCAGAACAGTAAAATTCTGCAGCATTGCCTGTCCGCTTATAACATTGTACTTATTTAACCGGGCGCTAATCAGTGTTGCACCGAATAAAATACCGAAAATCAGAATTAGTGTAGTCATGACATTATGTTGTTTGTGCTTTATATATCAATGAGTTAAAATTTTAAATGCAATTTATTTTTGTTTCTGTTATACCACAAAAAGAAATCATAGCATTGTTTGCCGGAACAGGTTTTCATTACTATCTGTTCACATTCATTCTCATAGAAAGCATGGTGTACTTCAGAACATCTTTTCTAATGTACAAAAAAAACTGTTATCTGTAAAACCGATTTTGCATTATTCACTGTTTAGTATCTGTCGAGAATGTCTGATACCTGCAATGTTGCAAACATTTTAATTTCTCATAAGCATTAGGCGCTTATGCGACAACTTTTACCAACATGTTGTTCAAATTATGCATCGGCTACTTCACTGTAGGGTTTCAATTGCCCATTGCTCATTGCTCATTGCTCATTGCCAATTGAAATAGTATACTGCAGATTAAAATTCTTGCACGCTCCCGTTTAGAACGGGACAGGCTTTGTTCCCCAACACTTTGATCCAGACACCTGGACTTTATTGACAGACACTATTTAGCCATAAATGCTTTAAAACCACAAAATCACTATGTACTATATTGTTATCTGCAGGACATAACGTAATATTCAAAATAATCTACCAATATTAAACTCTAAATTTATAAATATTCCTCCATCTCCTTTAAAGTCCATATAATACATTGGCCCTATATCGAAATTGTAATAGGTTTTATTTTTTACTCTTTGAAAGCCCCAATTAAGACTTATTGAGTAATCATTATTGGTTGTTCGGGTAAAATTTGAAGTAATTTCCTTGCCTCTATATAAACCCCTTATAGAGATAAAATTTGCAGAATTAGGATTAGTGAATCCTTTTGTGTACCGTTTGTCCAGGTTGTAATAGAATCTGTATTGTACATCAACAAAAGGTGCTATTAGGTATAACCAGCCTGATGACGTAAAATCACTTGTATTTGGATAAGAAATATTATAACCTATTCCTGGATTAATTATCAATGAAGTTTTTCTATGTAATGGCAATTCCAATTCAAATCCCGGATTAATAAAACAGATTTTCTTTTGTTTTGAAGTAAATACAATGGTATCATTTGCTAAACAATTGATTGATATAAAGGCTAATATTACGGAAATATGAATAATATTTTTCATTTTAATGGCAATTAAATGTTTTTTTTAGTTTTTTTATTCCTTTTTTTAAAGCAATAGCATTTAAATTGGTTGAAGAAAGGGAATAAACTCTACCTATATCACCTGATGAATTTTTAAAATCTTGTGAAACCGCTTCTGCTTCAACTTTTAAAGTATATATCTTAGCTTTTAAAGCTAAATCATATAAGTCAAATTCGTATGTTAACCATCTGCCTTCGTCACTTGAAAATGGATAGTATATTTTTTTTTCATATTCGTAAAGAAATGGGCCAAGCAATCCATTTTTATTTGATTTATTTAATAATTTTCCTTTTAATATATACCTAATGTTAGTTATTGAATAAAATGTGAACATTTGATCAACCGACATTGAATCTGAAAAATCAATTAAATTTCTATAACATATATTGGAAACAGAATCAAATGGTATAATCAAGGCACATGATTGACCTTTTAATTTATTTAATAATTCATTATTGTTCCTTACTGCAATAGAGTTTGAGATATGTTGAAATGGCCAAATAAGAATTTTTTCATTCATTAATGAAAGAATTGGATATATAGGTTGTTGGATATATCTTATTTCAGTACATGAAATACAAAAAAAAACAATTGCGACCTTAATCAGTAACTTTTTCATAGTTTTCGCATCTTTAAAACATAAGGGATTGCACAAAACGCAATCCCTGAAATGATAAATAAAAAGTTACTTTATATCTTTAAAATCTACTTGTGCACCTTTCCATGTGCTGCCTCTTCTTCCCATACCGTAGCATAAAATTCGAGCCTCTTTGTATGACTTTGCTGTCATTATCTTCGTATAGTCAACATTATCCCAGCCAACACTACCATCAAAATTATACTTGAAACCTATTTGTCCGGTATTCCAATCAAATACCTCCGAAATCTTATTTTCATTGGTTTTATGGCTTTTCCAGTTTGTATATGTAAACTCAATATCGTTACTAGGATTTGAACTAACAACAATTGTTGAAGGCGAACCTAAGCTTTTTTTTAAAGAATTCCATACCACGATACCAGCTCGTTTTGTTAGGTCTTTAATAGTATTATTGACATCTTTACCTGAAATATCGATTACTCGTTTGCCATTAAATGGATCCCATACGTATATTTCTAAAACAGTTTTATCTTTATCGGCAATTGGAAAATCTGTAAAAAATGATGATGGATGCTTCTCGGTTGAAACAAGCCGGCCATATTGATCCATTTTATAGCCATCATATTTGACCCAAATACTATTTGTTTGCGGCCAATTCATTTTCACACCTGGATACTTGAAACTTGCAAAAGTATAACCCAATTCTAACTCTTCTGTTTTATTGGTCCACCAGATTCCAAGCTTTTTATATTGGTTACCAACACTAATCCCCAAGGACGAATAGATCCCATAATTTTGATTCCAGACTTTAACGTGAATTCTTGCTTTACTTGTGAAATTTTCATAACAGTGAGCAGAAGGCCCTACAACTTTAGTAAGCCATGTTTTTCGCAGGCTACTGCAGACTTTTAAGTCCTCAATGTTTGGTTTTGTGTTTGTGGCTGATTTTAAGGTAGATGATTTTGCCTCTTGGCAATCAATGCACACCTTTTCAAGAGAATATGAATCTGAATAATCGAACCTGAAAAAATATATACCTTCTGAAATTTCAATTTCCTCATCAGGTTGATAACGCTGAAAGAAAGCGCTATCTTTTGAGTTAATAAAAGCATATAGGGTTTCCAAATTGTCATACTTTGTATAGAATACGCCATACTGTGTATATTTATAAACCATATCAGAAATTTGGAGTTCCCTTTTTTCATTCAATAATGCTGCAAAATAAGGATCACAAATGAATTCATCTTCATACTCAAGTGAATCTAATGGAATATCATCCAAACCACCAGACTTCAATTTGCTAGTCCGATTTATATAATAGTTGTTTACATTTACTTCATCATCAGCATCGCAAAGTGGAACCAATGATACAAATCCGTTCTTTGCAAATTTCTGTATTTTAGGAAGATAAGTTTTGGATAAGTCTGTTCCAACAGATTTACTCATGAAATCCGAAAATTGCTGAACATTCGTAAATTTAATTTTACCGTCTTGAACAGAAATATCCTCTTGTTCAATTTTCAAGTCAGAAATAATCAAATCATTTTTGCATGATAAGAACAATGAACTTGTAATAAAAACTAGAAATAGGTATATGAATTGAATTTTGTTTGTAAACATAATAATCTATTTTTTAGGTTAATAGCAAAAACATCAATTATTATTTTGCGTTTGGAAACATAATAATCAAAAACTCCCCTTAATTATAAAAATCTATATTTTCTAATCAAATTGGAAAATTATTATGTTTTCATTTCACTTTTTGTTTATGTTAACTATTCGCTATATCTTGCCTTGTGGCTAAGAATATTGCGTTTAGGACTTAATTTGATTTAGTTGTGTTCCTTCCCGTTTTTTAAACTCCTCCGCAGAATTTTTAAAAAGTTTTTATTAATAGTTCCGTTTTACCTGAAAAGTGAAAACCAAAATCAATTTTTTTGATGAAAAAAATATTGCCAGGCAATTATGTTGCTTCTGTATCTCCTGTTATTACTACAATACGGCTCTTCATTTATTTAATGAATATTTCCGATTATTAGCGTTGAAGATAAAAAAGTTAATAGTGACATTTAACCGGGGGAGGAATTATAAAATACCAAGGTAACTATTATGTTTGCATAAATTTTCCGGACATGATAGTATTTGATTACAGAACTTTACAATGTTCTGTTTCCAGAGAAGGATAAAGTTAACTTGAACTACTGGGGGTAAATAAGATTATCAGCAAACATGGAGAATCCTTTTTAGACAATTATAACCTCTGAAAAATAATTTTCATTTTTTAGGACAATAATGCAATACTCATATAAAGGTAAGTTAATAATGAAAAAATCCGTTGATCAACAATCAACGGATTTTTTCATTAAAGATAATACGATGGTTATTTCAAATCTGCCTTCTCAATACTTGTTGTTTCTGCTTTGATTTTCTGAAAAAGCTTTTCACTTACCGGGAGCAATGGAGATCTTAAATTCTGTTCACATATATTTTTTGCTTTCAAAGCAGCTTTAACTCCGGCAGGATTTCCTTCTTCGAAGAGCAACCCCATCATTTCAGTTAAGAGATAATGATAATTTCTTGCTTTTTGCAGATTTTTATCCAGAGCAGCGTTAACCATGCCTGAGAACTCAGCAGGGAATGCATTGGCAATTACAGATATTACCCCTGTGGCACCAATCGACAGTAATGGCAGGGTCAATAAATCATCCCCGGAAATAACGCTAAAATTTTGTGGTTTATCCCTGATTATCTTCATTACCTGTGCGAAATCTCCGGATGCTTCTTTTACAGCCACAATATTTTCAAAATCATGTGCCAGCCGCAGCGTTGTTTCTGCCTGTATGTTTACTCCCGTGCGACCCGGAACATTATACAAAATGACTGGTACCGGGCTTGCTGTGGCAATATCTTTATAATGCATGTATAATCCTTCCTGAGAAGGTTTATTGTAATAGGGGGCAACACTTAGTATAGCACTTATTCCGTCAAAATGATGGTTTTTTATATCACTTACCACGCTGTGAGTGTTATTACCACCCATTCCAACCACAACAGGTACTTCACCATTAACATTTTCAACAGTGAAATCTATAAGTGCATTTTTTTCATCTTTGGTCAATGTGGCTGATTCACCAGTGGTTCCCAATACTACCAGGTAGTCAACGTTATTAGCAATCAGATGTTTAATCAAATTAGCATAAGCTTTAAAATCAATAGTCCCGTCATCCCTGAAAGGTGTAACGATGGCTACACCGGTGCCTGTAAACATCTTACTCGTCATAAAAGCCATATAATTTTTAGGATTTATTTGTGTTCAAAGTTATGAATTCTTTGCGGGAATCCACATGGATCATATTCAGGTAGTATTTTACCTGTTCAATGAGATAACTGATATCAGGTTGTTTGCTGATGTCCAGCATCAGGTCATAAATACGCTGCTTTTCCTTTTCGGGAGTATATACACCAATTTTAAAGGAAGCTTTTGAAAGGGCTGCCATATATTGCAAAGCAAAATGTGGGGTGATACTGAGGTCAATAAGAATATCCAGCTTTTTATCAATTAATTCGTTTACAAAAGGAGCCGTTGGCAGATAATTCCATGCCAGATCAGTACGGCAGAAGAAATTAAAATTTTTTCGTATTACCAGCTGATCGTCGATTTCTTTTTTATCAACATAACCTATTGCATAAATTTCCAAATCTTTATCGCGCAATGTGTTTAGAAATTCTTTGACATGTGTGAAATTTTCCAGTTGTGTTGCATTAAAAATTATACCGATAGTTCGGGCGGTATCAAAATTATGCATCCGCTGATTGCGATGCATTTTTTTTAACCGTCTGGAGAGTTGGTATTCTCCTGCTTTGATCCCTATTTTATTGATAATATTCACTGTATATTAGGTTGTTTAGTCACGGATTATCATTCGCACAAACATAATCAGTGCAAGGTACAGCATAATTTTGGATTATGAAAGTTCTCATTCTATCCCCGTAAGTTTTTTGAATGCAGCTTCATCGATAATTTGAATACCGTTTTTGGTAGCTTTTTCCAGTTTCGAGGGACCGGCATTTTCTCCCGCAATCAGGTAATCTGTGTTCGAGGAAACGGAAGAAACGTTTTTCCCTCCATATTTCAGGATAAGGTCTTTCAGTTCATCTCTTGAAAAACTGTCAAAAGTGCCTGAGATTACAATTTTTTTACCTTCCAGTTTTTTCTCAACAGAATCCTCTACCTTTTCAGCTGATGAAAGAGATAATTGTAAACCGGCATCTCTCAATTTTCTGATAATCTCTCTATTTTGTTCAGTATTAAAAAAATCGAGAATGCTTCGGGCAATCCGTTCTCCAACCTCATCTGCTTCAATAAGTTGTTCATAAGTTGCAGCAGCAAGATTATCCAGTGAATGAAAATAGTCTGCCAGTGTTCTGGCCACGGTTTCGCCCACGTATCTGATACCCAAAGCATAGAGGACGCGTGGGAAAGGAACAGATTTGGATTTTTCGAGGCTATTGATAAGATTATCAGCTGATTTTTCAGCAAATCTATCAAGACTGAGCAGGTCTTTCTTTGTTAGCGAATAGAAGTCTCCCACGTCATGTACAAGTCCCTTCTCAAACAAAGCTCTTGCAGTTGCTTCAGCCATACCAATATTCATTGCCCTGCGGCTGACAAAATGTTCAAGCTTTCCTTTTATCTGGGGAGGGCATCCGGTTTCATTGGGACAATAATGTTTTGCTTCTCCTTCTTCTTTTCTCAGCGGTGTTCCGCAAACCGGACAGTGTTTAATATATTCAACAGGCTGACTGTCTTTTGGTCGTGCGGACTGGTCAACTCCTACTATTTTGGGAATTATATCACCTCCTTTTTCAACATATACCTTGTCACCGACACGAACATCCAGGACAGCTATTTGGTCAGCATTGTGCAAAGAGGCTCTTTTTACGGTTGTACCGGCAAGTGAAACAGGTTCCAGGTTGGCAACGGGAGTAATGGCGCCGGTACGTCCTACCTGGTAATCAATAGATAACAATCTCGTGGCGGCCTGTTCGGCCTTAAATTTATAGGCAATGGCCCAGCGGGGTGATTTAGCTGTAAAGCCCAGCTTTTCCTGTTGCTGATAATTATTGACCTTTACCACAACACCATCAATATCGAGCGGAAGTTCATTCCGGCGGGCATTGTATTCATTTATGAAATCAAACACCTCTTCCAGTGTCCTGCATTTTCTTATATAATCAGGGACCTTAAAGCCCCAGTCCCGTGCTTTTACAAGATTTTCATAATGAGAAGTATATGGCAGTTCTTCTCCAATTACATAATACAGATAACAGTCAAGCGGCCTTTGAGCTACCTGGGCAGCTTTTTGGAGTTTTAAGGTTCCTGCTGCTGCATTTCGCGGATTGGCAAATGGGGTTTCACCACGTTCTGCTTTTTCCTTATTAATCTTTTCAAATGATTTATGAGGCAGAAAAATTTCTCCTCTTATAATAAATGCATCCGGGTAATCATCTCCATGAAGAGTCAGGGGTATGCTTCTGATGGTTTTGACATTTGCTGTTACGTCATCACCTGTGGTTCCGTCTCCACGGGTTACAGCACTCATCAATCGACCATCCTGATAACTTAAACTAATTGATACTCCGTCATATTTCAGTTCACAAACGTATTCAAAATCCTCACCCAGGTTTTTGCGCACCCGTGTGTCAAAATCTTTCAGTTCTTCTTCCGAATAGGTATTCCCCAGTGAAAGCATCGGTGTGCTGTGTCGCACCTGTTTAAATTCTTTGGTAATATCGCTGCCAACGCGCTGGGTAGGAGAGTAGGGATCAGCAAATTCCGGATATTTTTCCTCCAGCCCTTCGAGCTCCTTCATCATCATGTCGTATTCATAATCACTGATGACAGGTTGTGACTGTACATAATAACGGTGATTATGTTCATTGAGTTGCTGCCTTAACTTTTCAATCTTCTCTTTTGCTTCTTCCTTTGTCATATCCGGGAAATGATTTTGATATTCAGTTTATTCAGTTCTTCTGGAGATACATCGCCCGGGTCATTGCGATTATCTTCCCGTAAATTTTTTGCTAAAGATACGAAGTTCGTCCGAAACTAAATTTTTATCTGTGTAGGTAATTTGACATTCATAACTGGTATTTTATTATTTAAATAACAAGTAATCAATAGGTTTGTTGAATAATGAAAACCTATACCTGCCCGGGTTTATCAACAATTGTTAATAAATTCCATAAAAGTTTTTGAGTAAGCAAAGATTTATGCCCTTAAAAAACTTATTTTTGTAATGTTTTGGTTCCTGATGCAGATTATCATTTCATCAGGTGAAAAGGGAATCAGGTGAAAATCCTGAACAGTACCCGCTGCTGTAAATCCCGGCTGAATATTCAGTCTGTGTTACAGAAACTTCATACCACTGTTCATTTATGGAACGGGAAGGTGTCTGTAACGGGATAAGTCAGAAGACCTGCCAGGGCGTATGTTGAATTAAATGTTCGGGTAAAACATTTTAAAACTTTACGCACTTGATTTCAAAGACTTTTTTTCTGATCACAGGCTTATTTGCAGCCGTAACTGTTTTTGGTAAATCTGCAAAAACCGACTCATTGCTGAATTTTTCCCTTGGCGAGGTTACTATTAATCGTGACAGGTATGCATTTTACAATGAAGATGTAAAAGTTACTCATATTGATTCATTATTAGCCAAACAATTTAGAAATGATGATCTTGGACAATTATTGAAGGCTGCTACACCAGTATTCATCAAGCAATACGGAGGAACCGGTTCTCTGGCTTCCATATCTTTCAGAGGAGGCAGTTCAGCACAAACTCAGGTCCGGTGGAATGGTTTTCCACTTAACTCGCTAACCACCGGTGATATTGACCTGTCCCTTATTCCTGCCGGTTTTATGGATGATGTCTCTGTTACTCATGGCGCTTCTGGTTCCTTGTATGGCAGTGGTTCTTTTGGCGGATCAGTGAACATGAATAACAGGCCTGCCTGGAACGAACTATATTCCGGACGCATCACCTCTTCCTATGGAAGTTTTGGAAATCATCGTTATGGTATTGACGCCTCTGCAGGAAATAAATTTTTCCGTTATCATGCTTCTTTGTCTTTGCTGCAATCACAGAACGATTTTTCTTACACTGATATTTACAAGGCCGGAAGCCCTGAAGTTCAATTGCAGCATGGAGCGGTGAATGAAAAAGGATTCATGCAGAATTTTTATTTCAAATTACCACATAAGATAAGTATTGATGCCGGACTTTGGTTGCAGGGAAGAGAAAAGGAGGTTCCGGCATTAATGGGATCCTACAAAAAAAGCAATGCATTGCAACGCGACAGTGCCATGCGTTTTTACCTGCAGTTTCAAAAATTATTGACGAATGCCAGCCTTACTGCTAAAGCAGGATATTTCTATAATTATCTCAGGTATACCGATAAACTGAAGCCATCCGACAGTCTGTATTATGTCAATTCCATGATAAAATCAGGCAGTTTTTATGCTGATGCTGTTTACAGACAGTATATTTCCAATTCCTTTGTTCTTGACGGAGGCGTTCAGTTCTCTCATCTTTCTGCAAAAGTAGCAGCTTACGGGAAGGAGCCTGTTGAAGAAAGAATGGCACTGCTTGCCGGGGCGAGATATAAAAAAGGGAGCTGGACCGGGATTCTAAGTTTGAGGGAAGAATTGAATTCCCTGCATCAAAATATTACACTATATTCTGCAGGAGTGCATTTTGAACCTGTAGACAATCGTATGTTGATCAGATTAAATGTATCAAATCGATTCAGACTACCTACCTTCAATGAAAAGTACTGGCAACCCGGGGGAAATACAGATCTGAAACCAGAAAAAGGAAATGGTATGGATCTGGGTGTTGAAGGGTATCTGGCAGGGAACAAGGAAAATAAGTTTTATTTGAAGGCTGAAATTGCAGGCTATTCATATCATGTGAATGACTGGATTCAATGGATACCTGTTGCTTCCTACGTTGAAGCCCGTAATTTCAAAAAAGTCTGGTCGAGGGGAGTCGAAAGTTCCTTTACAGTTTTTCGAAGATTATCCCCTTACTGGTGGTTAAAAATACAGCTGGGTTATGAATTTACCCGAACAACCAACCAGGAAGTGTATGCATTTGATGAAGGACAACTTAACAAGCAACTTATTTATGTACCCGAACATACTGCTTGCTTGCGGCTTACTGCAGATTATAAATCTCTGTCAGGTGGCATCATCACGAATTATTCAGGCATTACATATACAACAGCAGACCACTCCGGAAATACGCTGCCAGCCTATGAAAATGTCGACCTCTTTGCATCTTATCATTTGAAACTGATGAAAGTTGACGGAACAGCATCTGTCAGCATCCGCAATCTTTTTAATAACGGATATCAGGTAATTAAAGCCTATCCCATGCCCGGGCGGTCTGTCATGATTTCATTTTCATTAGGACTGGATAAGTCTCTGTAAATAAATATTACTAACCTTAAAATTATTATTATGAAATTAATTTCTGTAAGTGCAGTTATATTGACTGCAGCTTTATTTGTGTCATCCTGCACTAAAAGTGAAGATAATGAGTTGGCTCGTTTCACAAATGGTGTTTTTATTACCAATGAAGGTGGTTTTAACAGCAACAACGGGACCATAAGTTTTTACAACCCATCCTCAGGTAAAATACAAAATGATATTTTCAGAACGGCTAACAGCCGCGAATTGGGAGATGTAGTACAATCTATGGCAATTGGTAATAAAAAAGGTTATGTTGTAGTCAATAACTCGGCCAAGGTAGAAGCGGTAGATATGGAAACCTTCAGGTCAACAGGCACTATCCAGGCTGGATTTCCCAGGCATTTTGCAGTGATTGACGACAGCACAGGCTTCCTGACAAATGGAACCGTTCCGGGAGAGGTATTGGTAGTGGATTTGAACAGCTTCATTGTACGGGATACAATAACTGTAGGAGCCTGGCCTGAAAATCTCATAATGGCAGGAGAAAATATGTGGGTAACAAACGGAAATTACGGTTATGACAGTACAGTAAGTATTATCAGCACTAAAAGCTACGAAGTTATAAAAACAATCGTGGTTGGGGACGGCCCTGTTGATCTGACAAAAGACGCGAACGGTGATATTTGGGTACTTTGCCAGGGGAAAGTTGTCTATGATGCTGATTTCACCACTATACTCTCAGAAACTGATTCACGTCTTGTAAAAGTTGGAGGTAATGATTTTAAGGTTAAAGCATCTATTGCAACCGGAAAAACAGGCGATGGATTTAATCCTGTGCATCTTGCAGTCAATGCTGATGGGACTATTTTATATGTTGTCGAATCCGATGGTATATATGTTATGGATATTACCGAAAACAAAATGCCGGCAGAACCACTTATTTCGGGTAGTTTTAATGGTGTGGAAATTAACCCTCACAATGGTAATATATA
>DASQZP010000777.1:0-4953 GCA_035638655.1 Bacteroidales bacterium | reverse complement strand
AAAATACAGAAGCTGTTTATCAGGCCGGTATGATTAATTATGAAGCCGGTAACTATGTAAAAGCACTTGAATTCTTTAATCAAAACCTGAAGAATAATCAGACGGATCCCCGTTTTTTCAAGGCCAGGGGGGACACATATTATCAAACTAAGCTTTTCAAATATGCGATCCGGGATTATGGAATGGCACTTGACCTTAATCCGGACCTTACTGATGTTTGGTACATGAAGGGGCAGGCCCGTTATCAGGATGGCGATCATGAGGGAGCCTGCATCGACTGGAGCAGGGCCAGACGTCAGGGTGATGTCCGTGCTGCAGAGAAACTCAAACAGTATTGCGGCAAATGAGATATTATTTTTCAGGCTGAAAGTCTAACCCTTGGATCCAGCAGACCATATACAATATCAACCAGGATATTGATGATCACAAACATTGCAGAGATAGTCAGCACTGCTCCCATCACCACCGGAAGGTCATAATGATTTAGTGCGTCAACGATTACATAACCCAATCCTTTCCATCCGAATATGTATTCAACAAACACTACACCGGCCATCATGGAAGCAAACCAACCTGAAACAGCAGTTATTACAGGATTAAGCGAGTTTTTTAGCGCATGGCGGGTAATAATTCGACTAAATGCCAGCCCTTTAGCCCTTGCAGTACGGATATAATCCTGGGATAATACATCCAGTAACGAATTACGCGAGAGTTGTATGACAATTGCCAGGGGACGGATACCAAGTGTTAAGGCCGGAAGTATCAAATTTTTAAGTTGCAGGTGAATTCCCTCTCCAAAATTATCAATTTCATACAAATTACCGGTAAGGTTTAATCCTGTGTATTTACCCAGTAAATAAGCAAATATCCATCCGATAAGTATAGCAGCAAAAAAGGAGGGCAAAGACATTCCCAGTGATGAAACAAACAGGGAGGCCCTGTCGAAAAAACTGTCTTTTTTTATCGCCGCAATAATGCCGAGGAATATTCCAGTCAGGGTGGCGAAGATTATGGAGACCATGGCCAGCACAAAAGTGTTGGGCAGAGTTTCTGCAATGATATCATTAACAATACGATTGCTCTGATAAGAGCGTCTCAGATAGGGGTACTTCAGCACCATGGCGGTAGCACCCGCCTGAAATAATTTTTGATAATGCCTGTAATTATGTGGATTCAAATAAAAATAGCTGGCTGAATCTTTGGTGTTGTAAAATGATAATGGAGAGAGGTCATTCAGATATTTTATATACTGCATACCCTTTGGTTTGTTTAACCCAAGTTCATTCCTGATCATTTCAAGTGATTGCTGATCAGATCGTTGCCCCATCATCAACCTGGCAGGATCCCCGGGAAGAACATTGAACAATAGAAAAATAACTGTTATTACTCCCCAGAATATCAGTATGCTGTATAATATTTTCCTTACCAGGTAACGTATCATTCAGCTTGAGAATTTATTTTGTTGATAGTTTTATCCTGCCAGCTTTTTCAGTGAATGGTTATCTTTTTTTAAACATGCTGATTGTATGTGTCTTTATTTCTTCTGAAAAGAGCCTTAATCAGCAGCATGTAGAGAAAGACACCGGCAAAAAACAGCAAATATACCAGCTTTTCATGAGTTTTTTGCTGATGGGTAATAGCTGAAGACAACAAATTTCCTCCCAGCTCATCCAATGAAGGAAAATCATTATAAGACCATTTTTGTAATATTACACCATCTTTAATGAGCACCAGACCGGGATTTGCCCTGATAATTGTTTTCAGTGTTGTCTCGTCCGTAGTATAGAAATTATAATCCACCGGGTGAGTGGCCTTAAATACTTTTATGTCCATGCCTGTAGAAGCAGTAAGCGGATAAAAGGAAACATTGTCATGATCTTCGCTCCATGCTGATAGTTGATCGGCCATATCAAAAGCCTTCTTATTTGCTTTTTTGAGGTTGTGGGAAATGAACAGGAATGAATATCCTTTGTCATTGAGCACATGGTTCGTAATATTACTGTTGTCCCAGGTTACTATTGAAAAATCATGAATAGGAGGGACGTATCCTTTTTTTACAAGTATTGATTTTGTATCCACCCAGGTCCAGGTACTGTCATCCCAGGGATAGTTATCCATGGTGAACTGCTTCACTTCACCGTTTTTCTTATAGAAAAGAAAAGTCTGATATTCATCTTTGGGAGCGCCTTCAGGTATTTTCATTCCTGATTGTATATCGGCGCCTATGTGATAAGGCCGAAAATCAATTACCGGCAAATGACGATAGGAATAAGATTCAAGCAGCACAAATCCGGCAAGCGCAATCAGCAGGGTTCCCCATTCAATTTTTACCGGCAGGTAAAGCCTGAACCTGTTTCGCTGATTAAAAATGATCAGTGTGAGTAACAGCAGGACAATATTTTTTGCGAAAGTCTGCCAGTTGGTCAAAATAAGCGCATCACCGAAGCAGCCACAGTCGGTTACCGGATTGGTAAGGGCATGAATAAATGTGAGGATGGTAAAAAATGACATAAAGATCAGCGTAAGCCAGGAAGTAAGCTTCATTCTGATGCCCAGAAAAAGGTTAAATCCGATGATAAATTCTATAGCGGAAAGTATAAACGCCAAAGGAAGAGCAATGGGATCCAGAAATCCCATATGAAAGGCTGTGAAATAATCTGAAAATTTATAGGTAGATCCAAGTGGGTCGATACCTTTAACAAAACCTGAAAAAATGAAAACGATACCTACCAGGTACCGGCTAATGTCACGAATATATTTCATGATTGACAGTTTAAATTTTTATAGAATTTGGTTTTCCTGTAATATCGTTACCATTTTGCTGAAAATTTTATCGGGGGGGAGAACCTTACCCTCTCTGCTGCAGTCTATGAGCCTGAAATTAGCATCTTTTCTTATATTATGCAGGTAGACCTGCCGAACCTTTTCCTGGAAAGAAAGATCTGCTTCATGGATATCCTGGTTGCCCTGTAAATAACTTCTTTCATCACCCTTGCGTTCTTCGGTAAGTCTTTCTTTTATAAAATCAAAAGGAACATTCAGAAAAATACTGAGTTCAGGTTTGGGTATCCTGTAATAATTATATTCGAGATTCAGGATCCATTCCGCCAGTTTTTCCTGCATGTTTTTCTCAATTAGCTTCGCACACTGGAAGGCAATATTTGAATATACATACCGGTCGACAATTACAAGATAGCCTTCCTTTATCCATTCTTCGACCATTTGTTTGGCATCATTCCGGTCGCCGGCATAAATCAGCGCGATCAGGTAGGGATTTACACTGTCGATACTTCCCAGGTCTCCTCGCAGGAACATACTGACCAGCTCACCAAACACTGGTGAATCGGTCCGGGGAAAATGCAGATATTTATAACGGATTTTTCTTTCTTTCAGATGTTGCTGCAACAGATTCAGCTGTGTTGATTTGCCAGATCCGTCAAGTCCTTCGATAGCAATAAAACTCATATCTCCCTTTATTCCGTTTGCTTTATTTTAGTTTAAAATTTCTTTCAGATACTCCATCAGGATTTGACTTTTGTTTGCTGTTCCAAACTTTTTGTATTTTTACCATCCTGAGCTGTTTTTTTCTGAGGTATGATATTTTGCCACCTCATTTTTTATTAAATTATTATTACAATTCATATTCTGGTTGTCCGGAACTGCATTATAGCAATAAATATATGAAAACAGAGGTTAAAGATACAATTTTTTCAAAAGAACGGATTATTAATTGCAGGGGGAGACTACTTGATCTTTCAACACCTGCAGTAATGGGTATTTTAAATATCACTCCGGATTCTTTTTATGATGGGGGACGTTATACAAATGATGATAAAATTAAACAACGAATTATTGAAATGGTGGAGCAGGGAGCTGATATACTGGATGTCGGAGCTTATTCATCACGACCCGGCGCTGCTGATATCATGGAAAATGAAGAAATGCGTCGATTGGCACCTGTGCTTACCCTGATCAGAAAATTATATCCTGACATTCCTGTTTCTGTAGACACTTTCAGATCCGGAGTTGCCCGGCGGGTCATTAAAGATTTTGAAGCAGATATAATAAATGATATATCGGGAGGAGAGCTGGACAGTAAAATGTTTGAGACCGCAGCCTTACTTAAAGTGCCTTATATACTGATGCATATGAAGGGCACACCGCAAAACATGACTACTCAGAATTATTATGAAAATATGCTGGTAGAGGTTATGGAATATCTGGCAAAAAAAATTGAGGAATTAAACCAGTTTGGAGTAAATGATATAATTATTGATCCGGGATTTGGATTTGCAAAAAATATTGAACAGAATTTTCAATTGCTTGGCCGGCTGAGGGTTTTTAAAATTTTCGAGAAGCCGCTGCTTGTCGGTATTTCCCGCAAGTCTATGATATATAAGATTTTAAAGACAGGTCCGGAAGAGGCACTAACCGGTACAGCAGCCTTAAATCTAATGGCATTGCAAAAGGGGGCAAACATATTGCGGGTTCATGATGTTAAAGAAGCAAAACAAATGATCAGGTTGTGTGAACATCTTGAAGAACCTCCCTGGTTAGGATAAAACAAAATAAAACTATACAGATTTCTTCTTTTTTTCTATTTTTGAAGATTAGTCTACAGCACACAACGAACATACATGATACCATTATTCATTACCCTGCGCGTACTCGATGTTATTGATATCTTACTTGTAGCATATCTGATGTACAAGCTGTATATGCTGATCAGAGGTACGGTTGCCATAAATATCTTTATAGTTATTTTTTCAGTTTATCTGCTGTGGCTCATTGTAAAAGCGCTCAATATGCAGTTGCTTGGTTCCATACTGGGCCAGGTAATTGGGGTAGGGGTGATAGCACTCATTATTGTTTTTCAACAGGAGATCCGGAGATTCCTTTTGTTAATTGGTACCAGGTATCTCTCCCGGAACTTCTCCCTGGACAATCTGTTTT
>DASQZP010000776.1:0-2885 GCA_035638655.1 Bacteroidales bacterium | reverse complement strand
TCCGAAGGCTTTCGGACAAACAATTGAATTACAACCGAATAAACAACTGAATAAACAATTGAATCTCAATTTTGATTTTTAAAGCGCAAAGCTCCTCTGTCACCTTGTTACTTTGTTTCTTTGTCACCGTATTTAAATTTTGTTTTCTCCCAAAACCCTTCTATCTTTATTTACAGTTAGTTTAGAAAAGGGGAGGGGGCGCTGAACAGGGTAATAGTAAGTCCAACATCCGGATGGAGAAATAAAATATACATATGAATAATTTTAAAATCAGCTTTAGAAATCTTTGGGAAAACAGAAGTACATCAGCTGTTAATTTAATAGGATTAACAGTTGCCCTAACTTCTGTCACTTTCATTGCTATATGGGTTCATCACGAACTATCCTTTGATAAATTCAATAAGAATTATGAGAATATTTATATGGTTGCATCAGAGTGGAAATATTCTGACGGTAAGTCTGATTTTATTATGGAAACTCCAACGCCATTAGGTCCATATTTGAAAGAAAATTTTCCCGAAGTCATTCAAAGCACTCGTTTTGAAAAACAGTTTGGGGGTCGGTTTCTGGAAACTGACAACAAAAAATTTCTGGAACAAGGTTATGCGATTGAACATTCGTTTTTCGATGTTTTTACGGTTGATTTTGTATCAGGGGATTCAAAAGCCATTATGAATAGACCGAACTCAATTCTTATCTCTCAGCGTTTGGCCAAAAAGTTTTTCGGGAAAGAAAACCCATTAAATAAACCAATTACTTTTTTCACAAACTCTGAAGAAACAAAACAGTACGAAGTTTGCGGAGTATATAAAAACATTCCGGACAATTCTTCGCTTCAATACGATTTTCTTATTCCCATTTCTATTCCCGAACCAAATAATTGGTTTGCATTTGGTGAATCAACTTTTTTATTATTACCCAACGAGATTGATAAAGCAGATTTGAATAAAAAAATAGCCCGGTTTTACAATTACGACAAACTCGGTTTTGATATTGAATGGTACCTTCATTCGCTTAAAGACATGCACTTTCACAGCGACTTTCAGCAATTCGTTTATCATCCAGGATCTATTCAATATGTGTATATTTTTACAATTTCCGGTATTTTTATTTTACTTATTGCTGTTTTAAATTTTATCAGTTTAGTAAGTGTTTTAAGTGCAAACCGGCTGAAAGAATCAGGAATAAGGAAAATATTTGGGGCATCCAAAAGAAAGATAGTATTTTCCTTTCTTACCGAACCTTTTATTTTGGTCTCTTTGTCATTGATTTTCACTTTCCTGTTAATCGAAATATTTCAATCTTTATTTAACAGATTATCAGATAGTACATTCATAAGTTTTTATCAAAACTCATTTTTTATTTTTGCGCTCGTTTTAATGGGGATGATCATTGCAAGTATTTCTGGAATTTTGCCAGGTGTCTTTATTGCTAATTTTGAATTATCGGATGCATTAAAGCAAAAGAAAAAATTTACAGGTGGCAGCTACCAAAAATATTTGATTGCCTTGCAATTTACCCTTGCTATTGTGCTGATGAGTTCGACTTTTCTAATTTACAAACAGCTAAATTATATCTTTCGCAAAGATTTAGGTTTCAAAAAAGAAAATATAATTCATGTTCCACTAAAGGGAAAAATGGAAGAAAATTTTGCTCTTATGAAGCAAAAACTTCTTACAGAACCAAATGTTGAACAAGTAACAAACGGCTCGCCAATATTTAGTTCGGGAGTAGAATTTCCAGGCTGGACATGGGATGGTGTAAATAAAGACGAAAAACATTCCATTGCCAGTATTCAGGCTGATCACGATTTTATGAAAACTTTTAATTTAGTAATCGTTCAGGGACAATATTTTTCAGAAAACAACTCCAATAATAATAAGGTCATTATCAATGAAGAGGCGGCAAAAGTTATGAATATGGGAAACCCGGTATCACAACATATGCAGTTGAAAAATGAAGATTATGAAATTATTGGTGTGGTGAAAAATTTTCACAGTCGGCATTTTTCGCACGAAATAAGACCATTGATGATTACCTACAGTGCCGGTGGACCTAACTTATACATTCGTTATATAAAAGATAACGTCAAAGCAAAAATTATCGCATTAGCGAATGATCAGTATGATAAATTCAACCCTGAATTTCCTTTTGAATATCAGTTTTTCGCGGATGAATTCGAAGCAACCTATCGTAACGAACAAAAAATGTTAAATCTTCTGTCGTACTTCGTAGTGGTCGCTGTTCTAATTCTTTGTTTTGGTCTTTATGGCTTGTCGAAACAAGTGGCACTTAGCAGGACCAAAGAAATTGGAATCCGCAAAGTAAATGGAGCAAAAACATCAGAAATATTAACACTGCTCAATAATACTTTTATAAAATGGGTGATTATAGCTTTTTTCATTGCCACACCAATTGCATTTTATGCTATGCAAAAATGGCTCGAAAACTTTGCTTATAGAACCACATTAAGTTGGTGGATTTTTGCATTAGCTGGAGTATTGGCAATGGGGATTGCTTTACTAACAGTAAGTTGGCAGAGTTGGAGAGCAGCAAGGATGAATCCGGTGGAGGCATTGAGGTATGAATGATCAATAGTGAATTGCATGTAACCGGATTGATAATGCATACGACGTTGAGATAGTAGATTTTCATTTAATTGCGAACGAGTACCCATCGTCTTCAGAAATAATTTGAAACCCTTGAATCAATGGCTACAATTAAAAACCAAAAAAATAAAATCTCAATTAAGTTCATAATCATGAAAAACTATCTAAAATTAATTTTGCTACTGACATTTACTTTCGCAATCAAAAGTTCGTTTGGACAGGTAACACTTTCAACATATTCTCTTCAGGCAATTGGTATAAGCACCGACAATGACA
>DASQZP010000775.1:0-6778 GCA_035638655.1 Bacteroidales bacterium | reverse complement strand
ATTGCATCGGCATCAGTTGCCCCTTTGTCGTCAGTAACAGTAAGCGTAATATTATTTACTCCAACAGGAAGATCGACAGATGGATTAGCACCTGTTGCAATGAGACTGTCGTCTGTAGTCCATTCATAGGAAACAATCGTTCCATCGGGATCGAAACTGCCGGTACTTGTCAGTGCCAGCGTAACTGTGCCATCACCATCATTATCGACAAGCGTTTTGTCCGGACCCGAATAGGCAATTGGCGTCTGATTTCTTGTTGTACAATTTGTTGCCGGTCCGCCTGGACCTGACGGGATACTATCTGACACTGTAATGAATAGTTTATCAAGTTCAGCGCCGTCTTCGTTGTAAGCAAAAGCTAAAGTATGTTTTCCGGCTGATAACGCAAAAGTATCAATCTTCACCCATGTCCAGCTTTGTGACAATGCAGTATCGGCATAGAACTGCCATGATCCGCTATCCATCTTAATCCAGAAAGAATTATCATCGGTGGTTGGCATTATAACGCGGCCCCATATCGTGTAGGTGCCACTCGCGGCTGCATTAAAATCGTAAGAGATTTTCGCATTTACATCCAAAGGTGCGCTGTCTGTACTGTTGTTGCCTTTTTTTATTGAAACAAACTTACCATTGGAAGCCCCGGGATCGTCCAATGTCTCCCAAAGAGAGCCCAGGGTTCCACATTCCGCTTCCAACCAGCTATCTTCGGTGCTATTGGCTTCAATAACAATATTATCAAAATATATGGTATTTGCTCCGGTTGCATTTGCTTTATATTCAATCGTATTAACGCCGCTTTTAAGGTCAACCATCTGACTTTTGACACCCCATGCGCTAAGCGAATCAGTTTTTATAAATTCGGGGGTGTCTGTCTTGATGCCATTTACATACAGGTCGATCGTGTTTACATTACCCGTTACAGTATACCTTGTTTTAAGTTTATAGGTGCCCTCATTTAAAACAGTTACACGATCTCTTATACCTGCTGATGAACCGGTTCCGAAATTCAGATATCCCTGCCCTGTGTAGTTGCGAATATTTCCATGGTACCCGTTCTTAATAATTCCCGAAATGCTTTTGTATTCAAAAGTTTCTGCTTCATATTGAAGTGGACCTGCATAAGCAGGCGGACTTGCCGGAACAACAATATTTGCTGTTTGATATTCAGTTAAACGATCTGTTGCAGTACCAGAACAATTCACCTGGATATCTACCGGACCGTTATGTTCTATTGTTAAGGTAAATACCCCATCAGACCAGCCTTCTGTAACTTTGCTTTGCTGGTGGTTTCCCCTTTCTTCAAATGTATATGAAGGTTTCGCGGAACTGCCGTAGATTTTAATTACATCCGTCTTCAAATTTGGGTTAAGCATGATATCAAAATTGCTCAGGTAGACAGTCAGGTGATCAGAAAATTCCTTAATCACACCGGACGTATATTGCGAATATGATAAAAACATGCTGTCGCAGGTGTTGTACTTAAATGGAATGCTCGCACTTGCTGTTTGGCCCGTTTTATAAGGATTGTAGGTAACCCATCCGTTTTCATTGCGGCCTGCATACAAATCTCCCCGGTATTCCTCGGGGAAGAGGCTGTTGAATTCTGAAACTTTACTGGCTATATCCGGCCAGCGGCTTGCATAATCTGTTCTTTTTACCTTTACGTCGAATGTATTGGCTATGGAATCGCTTAACTGATAAACAGTCGGGATAGTCGGGTAACGGCCTGTTTTCTTGAAGAAGCTCGTGTTATTTTCGTAATTTCCGTCTCCGTCCATCCGATAAAGCCCTTCAAACAATGTTTCGGGCGAGCTGTATTGATAATCATCGGTTCCTGAACTGGCATTGTTAATGA
This sequence comes from Bacteroidales bacterium, assembly GCA_035638655.1. GTDB lineage: Bacteria > Bacteroidota > Bacteroidia > Bacteroidales > DASQZP01 > DASQZP01. Next base: position 4,923 of record DASQZP010000775.1, on the reverse strand, counting down.
AAACCACCCTGGTGCGGTCGATAACCTCTTCGCGATCAGGTATGCGAACTGTCCCGTCCAGCACCTTTCGGAAAAGGTCAACACTCACATTGTTGAACTGCGGAAAGGTTTTCCACCGACGTGAAGCATATCCGTCTGAGGTAGCAGCGGCATCCATCTCCGTAAAACAGTATTTCCAAATCAGCTCCGGACCATCAATTACCGTTTGGCCGGTAAGCATCACGTGTTCGAGAAAAGGAACCCCATATGTTGCCATCGTAAAGTTTTCGTTAATGTGGCCGTCTTTATCCGACCAGCCGCTATCATCATAACGCAGGCCATATTGACCGCTAAACCCGGAAAGATAGGAGCCAAGACATATGCTCTCCATATCGTGCTGGTATGATTTGAACGTATATTTTTCGCTTAAGATGTAGTTCTTTGTATAAGTTTTACAGGCAGATGCAAATTCCGGATTGCGTTTAACCATTGCAACAGGATTATGGCTGACCTGCCATTGGTTGCCACACCAACTAACTGCCAGATAGCCTCCGTATTTATCTCCCAGTTTCAGCAATTTGGCAAAATGAGCGATTCTGTCCGTCCAGGCCGTTGCCAGCGGATCATTGTCCCCGTATCCCCAGGACTGTTCACAGTAATTAAACCCAATCAGGTTTGGATAATCCCTGTAAAGCTCTTCATAAATGGTCATATCATTATCCGGAAACTGGCTGTAAGCCCCACTGGAAGGTTGTATCATAGCCCACATCCGGTTTTCGGCGCAGGTTCTCAGCCATGATTTGGCAGTTTCGTAACCATATTCAGCTATACTGAACCTGCTCGTGGCCTTATCATGACTTATCGATAGCGAGATGTTCATAACCACATACGGACGTATATCTTTTGGGATCAAATCAATAATCTTTTGTGGGTCAGGGTAGTTCCATGTATCAATATGGATTAACCACATAGGCTGCTCTGGTGATATCGGGCGCCTCAATGGTGTGTTTAATTGTGCATTTGAAACACTTTGAATTAAAAGCATCATTAAGGCTATAATGATAAGTTTTTTAAGAATCGTTCTGTTCATAATCTTGTTATTCATTTGATAATGCTTTCTGTTTTGTTTTGCTGTCAGACTACTGTATAAGGATCATAATGCATTTTTAGTATTAAAACTCACCGGTGCTGCCAGGTATGATTTCTTAAGTCCTCCAGTGTCGATGACAATTTTTTCAAGGACTAAACCAGGAGATAAAATTTTAAATTTCAGTGTATTATTTCCGTCTTTTATCATGTCAAACTCATCTGTAGTAATCAGCACATCATCCTTTACCATAGTATCCCATCGCCAGTTGGAGATGGGGCCGATTGACGACACTTTTGCCTGTTCATTGTTAAAGGATATAGCGTATTTAAATTTTTTATTTTCCAGAAAGTTGTTAGTAGTAGCAAAATATGAATAAACCTTTATCCTGCCTGGAGATTGCAAATAAACATCGTATTCAACATCAGGGGCTGCATTGGGATCCCTTTCTTCAAACCTGAAAGGATACAGGGTTATGCCGTCACTGCTTCGTCCGATACCGGGAATGGTTAACCAGTTGAGGGAATCAGATGAACCGGATCTGCTGTATTCGGATGCATCCATTGAAATATAACCGTTTTTTTCAACAAATCCCTTCATCGATTTCATATCTTCTTTTGTAAACTTTTGAAGGGCCATTCCAATAGAATAAACTTTATCATTGGCTTTTACAGATATGTTACTGACAGAAAGTCCGTCTGGCGCTTTATTCCAGTCTATGGAAACGTAAAAACGTTGCTGATCCATTATTTCCCCGTTTAATTTGCCATCAATTTTTACCCACTTATTTTCCGGTTGGATATCGTAATTGAAGGGCGAATACCCCTGGTTGAATACCTCGAAGTAGTGGGCGTCATTGTTTAAATTATCAAAATGAAGTGAATCCGGTTTTGAATCTTTCATTTCTTCTTTTTTGCCTTCAACATAAATACAGGGTAATTTTTTTGACGGTATATCATTTCGATATACGGTGGGCATAATTTCCCTGTCAGGACTTCTCCAGGAAACAGCCCCTATTTTTGCCTGCGACATCATGTGATTCCATTTTCCCCGGGCCAGGGTATGATAGTGGTGTGTTAAAAGGGAGTCCTTATTGAAATAATACCTTACACTATCTGCCATCAAATTCGTTAATGATCTTTTCTGTTTATAATAACTATGGTTCTTCGCAACTGCAAAATACATATCATATAAATTAGCAGTTGCTTCAATAGGGTATTGCACCAGTTGATAATATGCATCATGGTATCGTTCAGGTAATTTTTTCAATAATGAATTGGTTTCAGCCACTAATTGCCTGAAATCTTTAACCACATTTTCAAATTCGTTGTAATTGGTTAATGAATAAGTATTTTCATCCAGTAACTCAGGTTTTCTCCTGCTGCAATATTGTGAGTAGCGTTCCAGTAACGATGCTATTTCCCGGGCCTGATCTTTTCCGAATTGTTGCGCTGACCATCGTAACAGATATTCATTTATCTGATCCGGGCCAAAACGATCCGGATCCCAGGCCAGATCCAGATAAAATTGTATGGGCAATTCCATTGGTTTGATATCTCCAACATTCACTACCCATAGTTTATTTATTCCGTAATCGTAAGCAATCTTATTTTGATGCCATATTTTAGGCAATGCATTTGTGTTATTCCATTTATAGCTTCGTGGGCCACCAACATAATCAAAATGATAGTACAAGCCCGTTCCGCCGGGGTGCCGGCGTTCTTCATCTCCGGGAACACGGCGGATATTCCCCCAGTTATCATCACAATACAATAAAATAATATCGTCGGGGACACGCATGCCCATATCATAATACTCCTGTACTTCTTTATAAAGCGCCCATACCTGTGGCGTTTGATCTGCCGGTTTGTCTGTCACTTCCTCAATAATCCCCCTCTGATCTTTAATAATCGTTGACAGGGCCTCAATATTTCTGTCGCGGCTCATTGGTTTATCTCCATCACCTCTCATGCCAATGGTAACAATGCTTTCGTTGCCCAAATTCCGTTCTATACCTTTGCGCCAGAATTTTTGCAGGTTGTTCTTGTTGGTTTCATAGTTCCATTCTCCCTCACCTTTCTTTCCCCACTCTTTATGCGAACGCATCATTGGTTCATGATGCGAATAACTTATTACAATACCATATTCATTTGCCAAAACAGGATTCAGGGTATCGTCAGCAGCAAAAGCTTTGCCCCACATCGCAGGCCATAAATAATTCCCTTTCATGCGAAGAATCAGTTCAAAAACTTTTTCGTAAAACTGCGAATTAATACCTCCAAAAGTCTCTCTGGCCCAATTGCCAAGTGCTGGTTCTTCATCATTGATAAAAATGCCGCGGTACTTAACTTTTGGTTCGCCTAAATTATACCTTCCCTTTTTAATATAAATATCATTGTGTTTCTTTACGGGCACATCAGCCCACCAATACCAGGGAGAAACACCAATTTGTCCGGATATATCAAACATGCCGTATATTGTTCCTCGCTTATCGCTTCCGGCAATTACCAATGCCTGGGGTATGCCCGGAAAAGGATGTTCAACAACCTGAATGAGTGATGTTTCCCATTTCCCCTTCACATCAGAAATATTTATTTTACCTTCTTCTGCAAGCTTGTCGATGTATTTGCTGTTTCCAATTGTCCCAATTAAAACAACAGGTTGATCCGTTTGCAGACTATCGAAAATGAGTTTTGGCAATATACCGGTAACCTTTCCTATATCCTGCTGAAAAAGCCTGGAAACCTTTAACACACCTGAATAATCAGAACTGTCAACTACCAGATTAATTGTTTTATTGTGTGATGAAAGAATAAATGCATCCTTTTCCTTTCTGAAAGAAACATAATCCCTGGTTTTAAATGTCGTAGTTTTAATATCGCCGGTTACATGCCCTTTAGATCCACATCCCATCAATATAAATGGCACCAACAAAAACTTAATTCCTAATCCTGATAATTTCATTTCAATTTTTAATTATTAAATTCAATCTTATTGAAGTGTTGAAAGGAAAAAGCCAGTAATAAAAAGGCACTTTCCAATTTGTGCTCAAAAATAATTGGATTTTGGGTTTATAAGGAGGAAAATATTATACGAAAGGATTAAAAATTTACAGAAATCGCTTTTATTTCAGTGAAAAAATCTTGATTTTATCGTTTGAAGTTTTTATACGTATCATCATTGCATCATTTTCTAAGTACCAGGTTATCATTTTTAACAATAAGGTGCAGGCAGTGAATGGAGATGGATATAATGAAAATAATTGTTTAGGTTATTATTTATCTGTCTATCCATTTTTTAAATTCTTTTACTTTGTCCTTGCTTACAATTAAATCAAAAATGGGTTTGTTACTGTTTAATTTAATTTTCAACCTGCTTGACGAATAGTTTATTATATCATTTATGTGGTTAATATTAATGATGCAATTTCTGTTAATTCTGAAAAATATTTCAGGATCAATAATTTTCTGCAAATTATCGAGAGAATAATCGATGCAATAGTCCTTATCTTGCGGAGTTCTTAAAAAGACGGCGCGATCCAGAATGTAAAAACATGCAATTTCGTTTTCTGGTACAGATCTGTAATGTTCGCCAACTTTGATCAGAAACCTTGTTTTGTATCCTTTATTTAATTCTTTCAACAATTGTTTCAGTGCCTCATTCTTTACAGCATACTTATAATGAACTGATTTAAATTTTTCAATAGCGTTGCGTAAAGATAATTCTTCAACGGGTTTTAAGAGGTAATCAACACTGTTAACTTTAAAGGCTGAAAGCATATATTCATCGTAGGCAGTTGTGAATATAACGGGAATATTTATGTTCATCGTTTCAAAAAGTTCAAAGCAAAGGCCATC
>DASQZP010000774.1:0-2013 GCA_035638655.1 Bacteroidales bacterium | reverse complement strand
AAAGTGTCTGACAGTTTGAACGGTACAAACCTCATTTATAATTAGGCCCTTTAATTTGCAAAAAACAAAAACAAACTGCATTTTTAGGGATTAATTGAATTATTTATCAGGAGATTTTAACTACTATGAGACTTAAATTATTCACTTACTACCCATTAAAACTTTTTGTATTCATTTTTGTTTTAACAGGATTATTTTCGATATCCACCAATACATTTTCTCAGGATTCAAATTTTTACATTTATCTTTGTTTCGGACAGTCTAACATGGAAGGTCCGGGCGACATCGAAGGTCAGGATCAAACAGTTGACAGCCGTTTTAGGGTAATGCAGGCGGTAGATTGTTCAAACATCGGAAGAACAAAAGGAAACTGGTATACAGCTACCCCTCCGCTCTGCCGTTGCTGGTCAGGGCTTTCACCGACTGATTATTTTGGCAGGATGATGGTAGCTAACCTGCCCGACAGCATCAGGGTGGGTGTGATCAATGTATCGGTTGCAGGTTGCAAAATTGAACTGTTTGACAAGGACAATTACCAGGACTACGTTTCCTCTGTCACTGAGGACTGGCTGATCAATATAATCAATGAATACAACGGGAATCCTTATCAGTATCTGGTTGACCTGGCCAAACAGGCACAGCAGGATGGAATTATTAAAGGATTCCTGCTTCACCAGGGGGAATCAAATACAGGTGATAAGCAATGGCCTACAAAAGTGAAAAAGATATACCAGGATCTTATTAATGATCTTTCACTTGATGCAGATTCAGTGCCTTTGCTGGCAGGTGAAGTTGTGGGTGCTGATCAGGGTGGCGTTTGTGCCAGCATGAATAGCATCATTAATGTATTGCCTGACACCCTTTCCAGCGCTTATGTTATTTCTTCGACTGGTTGTACAGCCGGACCGGACAATCTGCATTTTAATTCAGCAGGATACAGAGAACTGGGCCGTCGCTATGCTGTAAGGATGCTTTCCCTGCAGGGAGATACAATCACCGTTGGAAGGGGAACCGAAGCGGTGTACCTGGAACCGGCCTGTGCAATCTATGGCAAAGATTGGGATATAATGCCCTATACCGGCGCCTCAAACGGAACTTATGTTACAATAACTCCCGGAATGAACAGTACAAACCAGGCACCATCAGACAGTGCCGGCACAATTTATTTTCCTTTTACCATCGATACAGCCGGTTTCTTCTCAGTATACGCCCGAATGAACTGCCCGAATACAAACGATGATTCATTCTGGGTAAAAATAGATGACAATCCGTTTCAGGCAGTAGACGGATTATTCACCTCCGGATGGCAATGGAGAAGATTTATTGATGCTGAGTTATCTGCAGGTAACCATGTACTGGCTGTTGCTTACCGGGAAGACGGTGCTAAACTTGATAAAATAGCCATTGCCAATTTACTCTATGCGCCTTCAGGAATGGGTGCAGTGGCAGATAATTTATGTGTGCCGGATACAGCAACAGTACCTCCCATAACCATTTATCTGGAAACTGAGTGCGGAACAGTGGGCAGTACCTGGGATATTAAAGAGGATAGCAAAGCTTCCAACGGACGTTACACAGAGGTTAAATCCGGGAATGAAAGTCTTTCTGTACCAGCAACTGACAGTGCTGATCTGATCTTTCTAACTTTCTCTGTGGACACAACAGACAACTTCAATGTTTTTGCCCGTTTGAACTGTCTTAGTACCCATGATGATTCATTTTGGATCAGCATTGATGACGGAAATTTCACTATGTATAATGATATGCAGACAAGTGGCTGGCAATGGAAGAAATTATCAGGCAGGGAACTTTCCAAAGGATCGCATACCATCGCTATCGCCTATCGGGAAGATGGTGCCAAACTTGATAAACTTTGTGTCACCAATACTGCAGACGTTCCGGCACAAATGGGCGGAGAGGCTGTAAATATCTGTGCGGAAGATACTACCAATACCGGTATAAATGAAACTGAAGCAAACAACAGTTATTTGTTAGAACAAAATTTTCCAAACC
>DASQZP010000773.1:0-2361 GCA_035638655.1 Bacteroidales bacterium | reverse complement strand
TAGGTTAACGATTGCCCCGCATCCGGGTCACTGGCCACCACCTGCCCGATAAAATCACCTGCCTGCCGGATATCCTGTATGGTAAAAGATTGACTATCTATTGTCGGTTTTTGATTTACCGAAGAAGTTACTGGGGCATCCTGTTTAATCAGTATCCGGCTCGTAAACGGTGCCAGCGAAAGACTACCCGTTACAACATTCCCATCCAAATCAGTATACGTACCATTTAGTGTAAAACTTTTAACAGCCTTGGTGTCATTCACGAATAAATTGCATTTTTCGGTTGGGTCTGTATAAGTTGCATTAACATCATACAATTCAATATTATCAATATAAAATGTACTGTCAGGGGTTCCGCTTGGAATAAACATTAACCCATTTTGATTATTCAGTGAATCTGGAATAAAATTGACAAAATGTCTGCGTACATCATCTGCCACAAAAGTTCCTACTTTAGTATCTCCTATATATACTTTCCCTGTCATATAATCACCGTCAGTTATAACATCATAACTTAACATACCAATTTTAGTACTATCACCTCCAGATAGTGTGTTTCTAATAAGTTCATAATCACCTGTTAGTGTAACTGCTAAACAGGTATCAAGATGATTTATATCCCATGATTGTCCTGCTGTTATGTTCCAGGCATCTACATCACCTTGTGTATCAAACGTACCAGTACTTATACGATTTGAACCAAACAATGAATCAATTACATAAAAATTTATAAGTGTATCATTGCCGATTGATTGCGTATTACCTGAAAATGCTTTAAACCCCTCTAATGAAAAAACTTTGCCACTACTAATATTCCCCAACAACTGGGGATTATAAAATCCATTTACTCCGAGTTGATAAAGTGAATCACTCCATGTAGATATTCCAAATTCGGCTGTTTGCTGTGATGTTGTTAATCCAAAGAATGTGTTCCCTGCAACATAAATACTATCTAAGTACCCTCCATTAGTAGAATAAAATTGATTGCCTTCATTATTATAAACAACATTGCCAATAATTGAATCATTCCAACAATCATGTAGGAAAATACCAAAACTTGCACAACCATAAACAGCATTATCTTTTATTGTAACCCCACGAGTATTATTATCCATATAGATACCATAATCTGCGTGTCCATCTACCCCTATATCATAGACAATATTGTTTTTTATAACAGAACCATCTATATCACCGTATGAATATATTCCACCACCATCGTGAAGAAATAAATTAGTTTTACTTATAATGTTATTTTCCATTGCATTGTCAAATCCAAAATAGGAAACACCATTATACCCAATATTACGAATTGTGTTATTTGAAATAGTAGTAGTATTTATACCGACATTCATCGCTTCTCCCCCATGCGTTTCTGTTATTAAACCATCTAACCCAATGTTTTTGGGTAAGCCTATATCACTAATGGTATTATTTGAAACAACACTATTTCCATCCCCATTATCACCAAGCCAACCATTTCTTATATTAATAGCTTTGCCGCTTGAACCACTAATATTACAATTGGTAATTTTACAACCTGTCACTCCAATATAATTAACTCCACTACTCCCTATTTCAAAACCACCTAAATTAATGGCCTCTACATTATTATCTGTAAAATCACAATTATCAATTGATATATTTTCTGATAAAGAACCTTCATTCTTAACGCCATATACATTAACTCCAATTTTATTATAATTTTTTATGGCAAGGTTATGTATCGAAATATTGCTTAATGCCACATCATTCGGCAATTCTGTTCCTTCAAATGCACAATCTATTGTTGATGCCTCTACGATATGATTTGCAGGTGAATCTCCCGTTGGTGTCCAAACATAAAGGGTACTATCCGATTCGGTATAACACCATCTGCCAGCTTCCATATATTCAAGTGAATTGGAAATAAAAAAAGCACTACTGTTAATAACATACCGGGGGGCACGGTCAATAACCATTTCCCCTGTCGATGAATTAGATGATATAATACGTATCGTTGATAAACTCCATTGTGAAATCCATAATGAAATATAAGCATCTGTTAAATCTTTTCCTATAACTTCATCACTACTAAACTGTGTTTCACTTGTTTTTGAAGTAACATGAAACCAGTTAATAGTATCAAGTGATGTACTTGCTGATATTTGAATTTTTTGTCCATCTACAAAAACTTGTTGTGTTCTTGTATTTAATGTAGCTTTCCAAATATTACCTGAATAGTTTGTCCAACCGGTTACAGGTGTAGAACCTTTGAGAATGGGTTTCTCTCCGGTGCCATAACCACTACATACACTCACAGAATCAGAGTCTATTGTAAATTGGCCTGAATACTCATAACCTCTTTGAAGTGCATAAACT
>DASQZP010000772.1:0-7929 GCA_035638655.1 Bacteroidales bacterium | reverse complement strand
TAACCCAGCATTCGGCGAACATTTTCCTGACGTGTGGCCAGGAAGTTAGAAGCGGCAAAGGTGATGATCCCGAAGACGCCGATTACCGGATGCCAGCTTTCCGGCACCACTGGCATCAGTTTATAAATGACGAAAAGGGTGGCAGGCAGAGAAGCAGCAGAAAGAACGCCACCGACGGCAGGATGGGCCGTTTCGTACATATCGAGTGCCCAACCATTGGCAGGGAAAGGTTTGCTTTCCAGCAACAGTGCGATAATCACAAAAAATACTGCCACGGCACCACCTTTTATCGAGACAAGGTGCGTCATAAAATCAATGTTGAGTGTGGCTGTATATGCATAAGCAAAAATTATCCCGAGCAGCAAGAAGCCTGAGATCACGGAGGAGGCTATCAAAAATTTAAACCCGGCAGCAATGCTCCGGCGGTTTTGAACAAGGATAACCAGGCCGGCAGTAGCAATAGAGGTAACTTCCAGGAAAACAAACAGGTTAAAGAGGTCACGGGTCATCACCATTACATTGAGTCCCAACAGAAAAACAATGAGTATAGAGAGTATGTATTTCCCGGATTTCTTTAGAATGTCGAAGAGATAGATCACTGTCATTAATCCGAGCAGGTTGATCATGGTTGTGAGTGAAGCTTCAGGCAGGTTCATGCGTAGATTAATTGCAAATGGAGGCTTAAAGCCAGCTGTATATACTTCAACAGGTTTTAGGGATCCGGAGAGAATCCCTGTGAGCCAGGAGGCTGAAATAGCCAGCATGCCAGTCAGGGCAATCAGCAAGATGTAAACAAGTGCATTTTGATGGCGCTTCCCCGTCATACCCAACAGGAAAGCCGTAATTAAAGCGATAGAGACAATATGAACCGGATTTACCATTTTGTTTCTTTAAAATCTTTAATATCTAATGATTGACGGGTCTTGAACATTTTCAGTGCATAAGTAAGCATCACACCGGTAACCCCCACTCCGATCACAATCGAGGTGAGCACAAGAGCCTGTGGGACAGGATCAACAAACTTATCAGACAGATGATGGATTCCGGTTGTTTTATCGATAATAGGAGCAACACGACCTTTCATATACGAAAGTGCTACAATCACCAGGTTCAGTCCTGCATCAAATATGGTAAATGACACAATGATACGCAGGATGTTTTTGTTGGTCAGTGCCCCGTACAAACCTGTAAGAATCAGCAGAAAACCTGTTACAAGACCTATATTTTGTAAACTGATGTATTCCATTATTCCTCGTTTTGAACTTCGTTAAGATGATGAAGGATATTTGACAATTCGGCTCCCACTTTCAGTCCGATTAAGCTGTAGATAACAGGGATAGCTCCGGCACTAAATAATCTTCCGAGGTGACCCAGGGGAAGGAAACGGTTGTCAAGAAAACCCAATCCGAGTATGGCACCCAGGATACCGATAACAACGTAACTAATCCCTGAGATACTTTCAATAGAATTAAACAGCCCGTGTTTAAATTCAGCCTGCGGATTAGCCATCAGCAACAGCAGGAATCCCGTTGCTATGATTGCCCCGCCCTGAAAACCTCCGCCGGGTGTAAGGTGTCCGTTGGCGAAAACATATACACCAAACAATACGATGAGCGGGAACAGCAGTTTTTGCGCCGTTGAAAGAATTACTGAGGAAGGTCTCGGATCACGTTCCTTGCGCACCAGTCCGTTCTTGAGGAACATAGCAATGAGTGAAGCCGCTACAAACAGAATAGTTACCTCCCCAAGCGTATCAAAACCACGGTAGGTGACCACTACGGCAGTCACCACATTGGCTGCTCCTACCTCATGGTCGGCGTTATCAGTATAATAAGCCGGCAATTCGGGAAGCGACGTATTTTCGTGGTGCGTCAGCAGGAATCGGCCTAAAAGTATACCAAGACCGGCCAATATGACTATAATGAACAGATTCTTATACATCGGATCTTCTTATTTTATTGATTACATAAAAAAAGATAATGGTTGTAAGTCCGCTGCCGATGGCTGCTTCCGTCATGGCTACATCGGGAGCCGCCAGCAACAGGTACAGAATGGAAGCGATGAGGCTCAGGATTCCAGACGCAAGCACAGCGGTCCGTACTCTGCGAACAAGCAGTGCTGCAACAGCCATAAATATCATAATCAGGCTCAGTATAATTGCTAAAATGATAGTTCCCATGCTACTTTTCTCCTTTTTTTTCTTTTGTTTCTGCCTCGCTGAGTTTATCGATCACTGTTTTTTTGGATAAGGCAATACCAATATGATGCGCCGCCCTCGCCAGCGTATGTGAGGATACCGGGTTGGTAATGATCACAAACGAAAGCAGGATAAAAGCCTTGCCGGCCCAGGAAGGATTGATAATGCCTATGCCCGCGATGGATAGGATGGTTCCCAGCGTACTGGCTTTGGTACCGGTTTGAAGCCGGTTGTAAAGGTCAGGCATCCGGACAATTCCGAGGGCACCCAGAAAGATAAAGATGGATCCCAGCAGGGTAATAATACTTCCGATTAACATACGTATTTCCATGGCTACATCCCTTTCTCAATGAAACGTGCAACAACAATAACACCGGTAAAACTGAGCAGTCCGTAAACCAGTGCCACATCAAGATAGATAAACTTGTTATTAAAAACGGCTATAAGTACAATCAGGGCAATTGAGGTAACTGTCATCACGTCAAAGGCCATGATGCGATCGGCCGAAGTAGGCCCTTTAATGAAGCGCCAGAGCGCTGTCAGCATGCCAAGCAGAATTAGTCCGCCTGCTATATACAGAATGATATTAACCAGATTAACCATACATTACCTCCAGATATTTTTCAAATTTTGAAACAATAGCATGAGTTGCCTCTTCAATTTCAGTACTGCTTACATCAATCCAGTGAATGAACATACTGTCGTCCCGGATATCTACCGTAAGCGTGCCCGGCGTTAGGGTGATGGAATTAGCCAGCATCATCTTCCCGATATTGGTTTTCAACCGCGTTTTCACTTCAACGATACCGGGGTTGATAGGAAGTGCAGGATTGAGTACCCGAAGTGCTACATCAATATTTGACTTTATCAGCTCCCACCAAAATACACCCAGGAAAGCGATTGAATAAAGAAAGCTTTTAGGAGTAAGTCGTACATGTTGCAATACTTCACATTTACTGCAAAGAGCTACGGCAATCAGAGCAGATATGACAGCTCCCGTAATGAGGACATCCGCATCTACCGACCAGTTGAGTGCCATCCAGGTGAGGTATGACAGCACAAAAATTAAGGATATGTTTTTAAAATTCATGCAGTTGAAATTAGATCACTGCAAAGCTATGGCGCATAAGATTAGAATTCGCGGAAATCGGGTATAGATGGAACTATGATCAGATGAAATTAGATTTACAATATAGTAGACGTAGCGCAATAAAAAAACAGACTTGCAGTTAGTCAGATAAAAAAGCGCTAATTTTGCCTTTGCATAATAGGAATTTGAAGATGTACCAACAAAAGAAAACCTGTCAGGATTGTATTACCAAATCAGTCTGTTTTAAAAAACTCAGCCTGCTTGAACTGGAAGTGGCAGATGCAAATCGTGTGGAATTACATTACCGTAAGGGTGAGCACATAGCCAAACAGGGTGCTTTTGTTACCCAGATTTTATATTTACAAAAAGGCCTGGTAAAAGTATACATGGAAACCAGGGGCGAAAACGACGTGATTTTGAATATTTTCAATGAAGGCAGCCTAATTGGCCTGTCGAATATTTTTTCCGGCGAACCCATGCAATATTCAGTGGCAGCCATAGAAGATTCAGTAATTTGTGCCATTGATAAAAAAATTATTGAAGATATGGTGAAGAATAACGGGGACTTTGCACAAAGCATTATTGAAGACATCAACAGGTGCACTTTTTATCATTTTAAAAAACTTATTGCAGCCACTCAGAAACAGCTAAACGGAAGGATGGCTGATGCACTGCTTCATCTTTCCAGTGAGGTATACCGCAGCGATGATTTTAAAATGGCACTTTCAAGAAAGGAACTGGCCGAACTGGCCGGAATGAGCATGATGAGTGCCGTACGAGTGATCAAAGACATGCAGAAAAACGGCATTATCCGGGAAAACAACGGACATATTTATATTACAGACCGGGAGAAACTTGAAAAGTTCAGTATATACGGGTAATTTACATTGAAGCTGATTTTATTTACGCTGCTGCCAGAGAGGTTAAAACTAAAATAAAAAGAACTATTTTGAAAAGGGTAATTTAAAATGACGGGCCTGGCAACCAAAACTCCTTTAGTTTCATCATCCTTTGCTTTTGTAGATTGTTTTATCTAACAACCGGCTTCAGAAATATCCTGAAGAATTATTCATTTATCATAAAATAATTACATTTCATGGAAAAATAATTACAAGAGTTTTCACTCGGAAACACTGTTTTTATTGGCATTTATTTAGTCCTTTATTAAAAAATATGTATTTTTAGTAAAATTTCGTCGTACAATATGCATCTATCGGAAATATTTCACGTAGAAGATTAGGACTTGCTATAAAAAAACTTAATAAATCTGATTAACAATAAGAACTTAGAGATAACTAACGATGCATTGGACCAGAAATGAAAAGAACACGGACACTACATTATTAAAAAAGAACGCTTTTCAAAAAATAATAATTCCACTTTCAGTTTTTTTGATATTCTTACAAATTCCGTTAACCTGTCTGAAGGCACAGCCAGTACCAGGTGTTGATGAGAACATACCTTATCTGATGACATTTGGTCCAAAAGCAGAAACCTCATGGGGTGACGATGATTTTTGCCAAACTTTCTTTTTTCTTGTTCCAAAAGATTTTACCCAGCCAATATTTATTCGCGTTTATGATCCGGATATAGGGAATGGACTGGATGAACTGAATGGTGTCTTTGACACAAAAACGAATTTCTCAGTCTACGGCGGCAAAGGATGTTACTCAAATGAAGATGCCCAGAGTCCTGATCCTGTTGGTGATTACCGGAGCGGAAACCTGCTTGCATCAAAAACATTTGGAGAGGATAAACGATATGATCAGAACTGGTACACCTTTGGTCCTTTTAATCCCACAGAGGGTGAAATGGTGGAGAAATTTGGCGGTTATATCTTCAAGGTTATAGCACAGGGCATTGAAGGAGATGACGGCAATCTTTACCGATATTACCTCAGTACAGATCCCAATGACAATAAAGCTGTAGAAGGCGGAAACGCTTTTGCCTACGAATATTCATTCAGGATGTACGACAACCCCAATGAAGTTTCGCATATTTACCCGTTTGTGGATGACCGCACCATTTCTGTAAGACAGTCCAACTTTGATTGGGACAATGATGGTTTTATCCGGATTGTTTCGGTGGCACGAGAGGGGCAGCTTGAAAAGGTATCTGGAGACAATGTATGGGTAACCAGCGAATTTAAGATCATTGAAGAAGAAAAAAACACTTCTCTGGATATTCAATTCATCAAAAGGAAGTCTTCTCCGGTAAAAAATAATAATGTTGTGATTTATGTAAGAAACCAGTATGGTGAACTGCTGCCTTTCGTAACAATTCCTATCGGTGGGGTACCAAAATATAAATACAGCATTGGAGTCAAGAAAAAGTAATCATCACTCAACTGCATAGTTTTCACTTATGAAAAACCTAAGAAATTTATCCCTGATAATCATTATAATGATTCTGGCTTCAACCAGTCTGGTAAAAGGGCAGGATTATAAATTCAGAAAATACGGTATCGAAGAAGGGATTTGTCATCCCTTTGTATATACAATCAATCAGGACAAAAATGGATACCTCTGGTTTGGAACAGGAGAAGGATTGTGTCGTTTTGACGGCCTTCAATTCAGAAGTGACTTCCCATTACTGGATTCAATTGATGCTGGCTTTGCCAATGTAAGTTACAGGGATGTCAATGGTAATCTTTGGTTTGGGCATAATGACGGTACTGTTACTTTTTATAACGGACGGCATTTTATGCTCACGAATACTACTGAATATGCCGGCAGTACAATAAACGGAATAACTGGTGCCAGCGGCGATACAATTTTTGTTGCCGCACAAAATGAGGGTATCCTGATGATCACGGGTAAAAAACACAATGTTGATTTATTGAAAGGACTTCAGCCCAATACATTGATTTATTCACTGGCTTATGCCGGAAATAATCAGCTTCTGATTGGTACGCAGGATGGATTACACATTTATGCACTTTCAGCTGAAAATGAATTGCAATTCAGGGCCAATATTGATGATATTCCAGGAACTAAGATACAGGCCATTGTTCCCGATATGCAAAAAGGGACGTACTGGATTGGCACTGAAGATGAAGGTTATTACAAGATCACTGCACAGCCAAGTGGAGACTTTACTGTAACAGGTCCCGATGAAATGTACAGGTTACCCTATGAGAATGTTCAGACCCTTAAACGGGATCAGGATGGGAATCTTTGGGTTGGTACCTTTGGCAACGGAGCGTTTAAAATTGACTTTAATAAACAACTGAAACGGTTTACCGGCATTACCCATTTCAATGATAAAAATGGACTGGGCAGTTTGTTTATTAAGTCGATATTCCAGGACCTGGAAGGAAATATATGGCTGGGTACTTACGGCAAAGGCGCTGCTGCAATGGTAGATCAGGCCTTCCTCTTTTACAACTATACAAATACTCCCCTTGGTAATAATATTCTTTCTGTTGCAACAAATACCGACAGCAGTTTAATTTGGCTGGGAAGTCCAAACGGAATCCTGAAGACTGACCAGTTGGTTCCTGATGAGCAAAAATTCTTTGGACCGGATGATGGATTGCCCCATGATGATATTACAGCACTTTATCTGGAAAAAAGTTCCCGTAAGCTCTGGATAGGAACTGCCGAAAGCGGATTATACACTATGGATATCTCAAATGACAGAATTACGAGATTCTTTCATTCGCAAAATTCACTGGACAACTCTATCAACTGTATATCAGGAAGTGGCGGTAAGATTTGGGTAGCAACTAATAACGGAGTCTTTGCTTTCAGCCCTGAAAAAGGCACCCATGAACACTGGAGCACCAACGAAGGTCTCCCTCATAACAAGATCAGTCAGTTGTACATTGATTCAAAGGGTATTGTATGGATTGCAACCAAGAGCAATAGCTTATATGCAGTAAATGCAGATAAAAGATATAAAATTGACGGGAACGTTGAACTTGAATTTAAAGCTATTACTGCTGATAATGCAGGCAATCTATGGGCCTGCACAGATGGTGATGGGGTCTTTAGATTCTCAGACGATACACTTAACTGGTTCTCAACAGATAATGGATTACGTTCTAATTACGGATACAGCATGATCACTGATCAGAATGGTGATGTCTGGACCGGGCACAGGCTGGCTGTTTCAAAAATTGATGCTGTTACACTTAAAATTAAAGGATTTGGCACTGAAAGCGGAATTACTGGAGATTGTAACAATAATGCAGTTGCCCTCGGCGCTAACGGAAGAATCCTTTTTGGTACAACTGACGGACTTGTAATATTCAATACACGCCGGGAGGAAATTCAGCAACAAGGCCCAATTACTAATATCACTGCTTTGAGAATCAATGACAAAGAAATAACTCCTGAAAAGAATATCACCCTCCCATATGGAAGGTATAAACTCCGGATTGACTATATCGGGCTAAACTACCAGGATCCCAAAGAAGTATACTACCAGTATAAAATGATTGGTTATGATGTAGATACAACCTGGTCGGAACCAACAAAACAAACCAATGTACTTTACGGAAGGATCACCGATGGTAATTATACATTTAAAATACGTTCCTGCAATCAGTCCGGCATTTGCAATGAAACACCTGTTACCATGCAGATCAGGGTCAAGTTGCCTGTATGGAAAACATGGTGGTTTATTTCCCTGTCTGTCA
>DASQZP010000771.1:0-4790 GCA_035638655.1 Bacteroidales bacterium | reverse complement strand
CTGGCCGGTTTATGCCTGAGTATGTTTGCCCTTACCAGGCTGGATATCGATCCTGTATATAAATGGCTGATCATCATCGGCAACGGTATTGCACAGGGAATGTTTGGGGTGATGTCGGCAGTAGCCTGGCCCCGTTTCTTTGGCCTTCGTCACCTGGGAGAAATTTCCGGCTATGCCATGGGATGGACGGTAACCGGAAGTGCAGTAGGCCCTTCCTTGTTTTCGCTTTCTTTAAAATATACCGGGTCCTATGATATGGCCGGATGGATCCTGTTTGTGATTACATTTGTATTGCTGGTGATGAGTTTGCGGATTAAAAGAGTGGTTGCCGCAACATAACAACAAGTCACGCATTGCAATCAAGGACGAAGTCCCCAAAGCTTTCAGGAGAAGCTTAGCAAAGCTAAATGCCTGCCTGACTACTCAGGTAAGCAGGCGCGCCAGGTTGAGGACTTGCACCAGGGGCCAGGGGCAGATGATCCGATGGCTATCGGATGCACCAGGGAATGAATATCGGATAAATAATGAATTTCTTCATTAATCAAAAAGGTGATTTTTAAAAAAATACGTATATTTGAAGTTATCATCCTCCCCCCGGGATTATCATTTAAATAATTTGTATTATGAAAAAAGAGATCAGGACCCCCCTTTCACTGTCTGACAAGGAAGCAGCACGTATCCAGATGCACAGCTTTGTGAATGTCGTGAATGTGATAATCGGTGTACTTGAGTTATTACGGAATAAACTCAATGATCCGGATGTCTTTGGGGCAGGCATTGCCTCATCCTACGATCTGCTCTATTCCTTCAATGACCAGCACATGGCGCTACAGAAAGCCGGTCAGATTGCAGGATACAAAACTATAATTATGGGAGAAATAGGCGAAGCCCGACAAAAGTATGCAGATAACCCGCAATTTATCGATGCACTTGAACGGTACCAGGATAACCTGAATGGTGTATTTGAGGTGATAGATGTGCGTGTGCGTGAAATCCTGGCTCGTGTTTCAGCTCCTGATAAATGGATTTCTCATTCTACCGGCATGCTGCTAAATAATATACACCAGGTGCTGGATGCTATCAAAAAGAACAGCCGGAGTGATTTTGATATTGTTTATGATCCCACAAAACACACCCCCGGCAGCTACCTGGTAACACTGGACATTCACGGGGACACCAATGGCCATATCCGGATGCCCTCTATCGTACAGGATTGTTTTCGGGACCTGATAGCCAATGCCCGTAAATATACACCATTAGGAGGAATAATTAAAGGTTCTCTGATTCATACAGGTGCACGACTGGAAATAAAAGTATCTGATACAGGCCGCGGAATTCCCGAACAGGAGATTGAACATGTGGTAGAATATGGTGTCAGGGGATCAAACACAATACCAGCCGAAACCAAAGGTGAAGGATTCGGACTTACCAAGGCTTACCTGGTGACACGCCAGTTTGGAGGAACGATGTTTATTGATTCCTCACTAAGCAAAGGAACAACAATCGAAATGCTTATCCCCGACCGGTTGGCTCACTAATTCTATCAGAATTCATTGTTTTCTTCTTCCGGCTGCTCCTGTAAAGTGAGTATGAATTCATCTGATTTTTCTTCAGTATCTTTACGCCAGTGCAGATTAAGGATGCAGGGAACTTTGTACCCCTGTTTATCTGTCGCATAACCGCTTCTGTGTATCGTCTTATCTGATGATGACTGGTTAGCTAACGTAGCTTTAAACACCTGTGCATCATCAGCCTGTAATAATTTGTCAAGCAGTTTTCCGGGACTTAGCTTCACCAGGTCACTTGTCTGATATCCCAGCCGAGAGGTTATCCATTTGCTAATATGAATATCCTGTTCTTTTACTTTCAACATGACATAACCCATGCCTGATCCGGTAATGATTTCTTCGAGCAGGGAAGTATGCCTTTGGAGCCCGGTCTCTGCAGTGACATCTCTGAAAACAGCCAGGTTGGCAAATAAATTTGAATGAATGAAAAAGGGAAATGTATGATATCGAAGGATCTTTTTATTCCCTTCTTCTGTCCGGACCACAATATAATGCGTGGTCATATTTTCATCCGGCCCGGGTGATGTTTCTGAACCAGGACCTGTATAATCTTCAAGTCGATAGTCTTCCAGACTGGTATAGATCAGCTCCCCGGTTTTTGTTTCGAATATCTGTGCGGTGGCTGGATTGGCAAAGACAAACCGTTGCTGATTGTCCAGCAGAGCAATGCCTTCTCCCAGTACATCGTGGATCTGCTGGTGAAATTCGAGTTCCTTAACCAATTCATCATTTTTGGTCTCTGATTTTCTGAAAGCTGAGATATTACTGGTATTCACAATTGTCCTCAAAAGCTTCCCTTCAAGACTGTATTCATATTTCAGGTGATCTTCCAGCCATAAAATGCTTCCGTCGGCACGAATAATACGGTACTGGTATTGCTTACTGTCTAACTGTTCTTTATCCCCGCTGTTAAACATACTGGTTACATAATGCAGGTCATCGGGATGAATAGCTTCTGCAACCTGTTCAAATGTCATGTCTTTCATGATTTCAAATCCGAACCAGTGATGATAAGAAGGCGAAGCATAAATGATCCGCTCCTTTTCAAAGATGGCAAGTCCTTCTTCAAAATGATTAATGATATTCCTGTACCAGGAAAGGCTTTGCGTCATGATCTTCTCAATTCGCCTGGCTGAAGATCTGTCAATAGTAATAAGCAATCCGTTTTCTATCTCTCCCTCTTCATTGCTCAGAGGAATTATATACCGCCGGAAGGCATTATGCAGGTATTCATGTTCAAAGCTGGAAGCTTCACCTTTCAGCGCCCGTGTAAAAACTGGTTTCAGCAGATTAATCATTCTTTTGGGGAACAGCTCATAAATCGTTATCCCTTCAACCTGGTTATCTTTCAGCATAAACTCTTTTTTACCGCCCTCATAAAGAAGTATTTCAAAGTTCTTGTTAAATACCATCAGGGAAGTTCCGGGAAGGGCAGTGATAAGCTGCCTGTAACATTCCACGGTATTGCATAAGGAAGACCGCTTTGTTTCTTCGCCGGAATTATTAATTCCGGAGAATTTTGCTGCTTCATTCTTCAGATTATCCTCTGTCATAAATGTGTTTTTACCATTCCGGTATGTGAATCAATTCAAGTGGTTAATGAAGTCGATTATGTGCTGATTAAAAGAGAGTTAAAAGTATCAGCTGTTCAGAAAACGACAGGCTGAATACATAGTTTTGCCTTCTGTAATATACAATGGCAGGGAAATAAACAGTTATAAATATACGGCTTAATATATTAATATACAACGAAGTCCGGCAACTAAATTGTTTTATTCAACATATCAGTAATTCCAGCGAAATCGGAAGAACCCCAGGTTGAAATTTTGTTTCGTATTTATTCCTGTTGCCGGATCCGGAAATTTCCCGGTAAAAAGTTGCAGATACAGGGAAACATCAAAATTATCCGTGATGGAATAATCCATTGAAGGCCCGGCAAAAAAACCATCAATTTCCGGATAATACATGCCTGACAGCGTGACATTCAAGAGCGGGGTTACGGGGTAAGTGGCCTGTGCAAACAGGTTCCATTTGGTAAAGGTAAGGTTTTTTGCAGAAAGGGGCGCTGAATAGTATTCCATAAAGCTGTTAATCCCGGCATTACCGGGCATTTCAGCGTAGAGCCCTTCTGCCTGCAGGTACAGGGAATTACTGAAGGTATAGTCGCCAGATAGCGTAAGCATAACAGTAGCAGATGTATCGCTAAAGTTTTTCACCGGCCGGTAATATCCTGCTTCCCCTCTGAAACCCGCCCCTTTGATATTACCTGAAAAGCCAAATCCAAAGGCATAGTCATCACTGTTCAGGATACCACCAAGGAACTGAAAATCGTAGTTCCACAAATTAAAGCGGGCGAGTCCGGCGGCCGTTATTTTTCCGGCACTGTCGGCTTTTACTGCCGCCTCCACCTTGGAGGTCATAGAAGTATAATATTGCAGACGAAGGGCATCAGCTCCGGGACGCTCCGGATAATCAATATCAAAATAAGAATAAGTATTGAACAGGTCATTGGGATTCCACACGAATGTCTGTCCCCAGTTGATACGCTGCCGGCCAACAGTAAACTCCAGTTTGCCGGCGGTGGCCTGCAGATACAATCTGTCGATGGTCGAATTCAGTACGAAAGCCGTTTCATTGGCCAGGTTAAAAGACATATCCACCATGCCTATATCCCGGCCCAGGGAGGCACCGTATCCAGGGGTGTTTTGCACCATTCCCCCGTAAATAAACCGGCTTCTGAACTGAACCGATCCTGTCAGCCAGCCGGAAGGATACCAGAACACGTTAAGCCGGTCATGCAACTCATTGCTGGTCATCCAGGGCTGTTTGATATCCTCAAAATACGCCGTTTGCAGGTTGTTCAAATAACCACTTACCTGCACCTTGGATAAGCCGCCGTCCTGTGCCGCAACATCGCTGCCCTTGTTGAAACAGAGCAGTAAAAACAATACTGTTAAAAAAATCTTACCTGTAATATTATGTCGAATTTTTCTTAACCTACGCTTCATTATGTAATATATGTTTATTTATTGAAACAATCGGATTAACATACTATTTATAAAAAATCAAAAATTAAGTGTTTATATATGCAATCTCGTTTTTCTTTTTTAAAACAAATGTTTATTAGTTAGGGCGCGGTGGCCGAAAAGCTGCGATTTCGGGTCGGCCGTGGCCTGTGGGGAGCCTTGGCTTTTCAAGATTTTTGGTTTACTTTTTCATCGA
>DASQZP010000770.1:0-2296 GCA_035638655.1 Bacteroidales bacterium | reverse complement strand
CACACCAGAGCTCATACGTCTCTTCAGGTTTGGCCATTAACAATAAAGGGATCAAGTCTATCTGTTAGCTCTTGTCTAATTTTCAGAGCCGCCGACCGCCAATATTTTTTTTGTTGAATGTTTCTCCTTTCCGGTTTTGTTAAGATTTCAAGAATATTATATCGGGGTTAAATGTCTCTGTGCTCGGGATCGAGCCAATACTAACGGCGGGCAGGTATACCGTAATGTTTAATCTTTTTACCTCCTTCTCCCGAAAGTTGAATATAACTTTTGCATTGTTAAAGGGGAAATAAGGCTTGATTCGATTTCATTTGCTGAATCTGATTTATAAATCGAACGGCATATTATCACTAAACACCTCTTTGTCAAGACTAATTTGTGGAACATATTGCTTGAAATTAGTTTTAATTTAGGTAGTTATGCCACAATGTAATAATGATGGGTGAGAGGATTCGATGGAAAGGAGAGATGAAATTGATTAAAGATTTCCATGATCTGAAATCCATCAAATTTCCAGGTTTATTAAAGCTGCTGCAGAACTTCAAAACAGTCAAAAAAATAGTATCGCCATTGCGCATCAAAAATTGGGTTGTTGTTGGATACCCCAAAAAAGGGGGCAGTAACACTGCCCCCTGAAACATTATGCCAGGTGAATACTTTCAAAAACCGCCTCACATTTGAATCTTAATACCTGATATGCTTTCCTCAATTTCAAATTTTATCATATCCCATGTTGAACTTATCGCGGGATCTCCTTCCTTATAGGTGCCCCACGGCTCTTTAATCAAGTAATTTTCAAAATCAACCTTACCATTAATAAAACAGTTTAAGAGGATCTGTAAATTGGGGAAAGGCTTTATTTTTATAGGGGATTTGCTCATGCATAGGGAATTTACCAGCTTTAATTTTAACGCTGTCAATCGCGAAAACCTAAAAATTTTATGGCTTCAATTTTTCAAGGTCAAAGGTTGCTATGCACACTATTGACCTTTATCATGTTTTTTACAAATAATCGGACTTTGTCATTGGTTTCAAGGAACTTTATTACAGTTCGAAACATTCCGGAATCTTCTGTCCGGCAATAAATCACCTTTCCTTTAATATAGATTATTTCATCTTCTCTGCAGCTTACCATTAGCGAAATATCCTGCGTTTTTATCGGGTTGTGAGTTTCAATAAGGATACCACTTGAGCTTACATTTATTCCCTTTCCCATCCCTTGGCTTATTTCGTTGCCGTTACTTTCCAAGCAAACATAAGATATGAGGTTGCTCGTTTTGAATCTCGGATATTGTCTTCTATCTGTTATCATCGAAATTATTCCATCCTATTATGAGGTTGTCCCAACTCAATAACGAAACCAATTATTTCAGGATATAGCGTATCTTTATTATTCTGATCTTCTTGGTTTTTGTCTTCTATCAAGTCCGCTTCTTCGATCATTGCCAGATCTGCACTCAGGAATATGCTTGTCATATGAGAATTGACGCCGATCTAATTCTAAGCGCTTACCGCCATTATCTCTGATAAATGATGCCACAACTTCGTTCTCATCCGAATTTATATGTTCTATGGCCGTAATAATTTTTCGTTTTGTTTCTATTCTGCATGGCAGGCCTTGTTCTACCCGTGTAATGGTATTGAGTGACACATTCGCCATTATAGCGAGCTCGGTCTTGCTGATCATAAAGGATTCTCTAATTTCTCTTAGGGAGTTTTTTCTCATTTTCTGAATTTTGTGACCGGTTGTCTTTATCTGGTATTTCCAACGGATCCGCTATGTAATGAAAGAGGGGGAATTATATCCACTTACTTACCCGCATAGAAACGCTTGGGCCTTCTGTTTAGGTGAAGGTTTAATGGGTTAACTAAGGTGCTGAATTTCAGAGATAATTTCGCAAAAAACCATAGAAAAGTAAATGGCGAAAAACCATAGGGTTATTGCAGGGTAAAAACCTATATTATGTGAGGGACAAAAGGAAGGACCTTAGGTTTGTTTTTGTATTTACAAGACCCAGCTTCTTTCTAAGATTGTTGCGGTGAAAATCAATGGTCCCCGTGGAGGAATTAAACAAATCAGCTATCTCCTTGGTTGTCTTGCCATCCTTAACAAGCCCGGCAATCTGAATTTCACTCGGGGTAAGATCAGAATATTTCGAGGACAATTGGTGTAGAAATGGTGCAATAATGTCCACAAGATTTGATTTGATAATATTTAAATAAACCATCTGCCGATCGTCTAATTGACTATTATGCAGTTTTTCAATATAGGGGAAAACGAGTTTCTTCACACTTG
>DASQZP010000769.1:0-4557 GCA_035638655.1 Bacteroidales bacterium | reverse complement strand
CGTATCAGGTATGTATACATGTTATTTGCATCCGCATCCGCATCAGAATAACTGGTATAATTATTATTATCAAAGGTATGTAGTAATGCCCAGGTCCCTGATACAGCATCTTTACGGAATAACTCATACCCCATAATATCATTTTTGAAATCAGGGTTAATTTTCCAGTTAAGTCTTACATCTTTATCATAATACCCTTTGGAAGCTTCAAAGTAGGCGTCGTTTTGAGAGAAAGCCTGGCTGTAATCGCGGGTAATAATAGACTCCGGACTTATTCCCTGCGTTTCCGGCACATCTGTACATACATTATGAGGCTGGATCTTATAATAATAATAAGTACATGATTCTGCAAGGGAATCAACAAAGTTACGCTGAGCAGCCGGAACATGTCCCAGGTAGGTGTATGCGCTGTCCTTGATCTTCCTGTAAATATCAAACTGTTCCAGGTAATCTTTACGGACTGAATCATCAGATGGATTCCAGGTCCAGTTTACATTCAGGGAATTATTATCGTTTACTGTGTTAACATTAAACACGGCAGAGTCAACCGGTTCCTGCACGACAGCACTTAAAACAACGGGGTCAGACTGTTTGATTACAGAATTGCCGGTGTTCCACTCTGAATAAATCTTATATTCATAAGGAATACCCGGTTTATGCTGCTGTGGATAATCTTCAGCCTTTGCATTAAAAGTATAGCCAAGATTTGTTTTCTCTCCTTCAGTTTCAATAATCATATCCGGATGATTGACTGAAGACATTGAACACTCCCAGCTAAGATCAGTAGTACCACAAAGTTCATTTTTTGCAAACACATAAGGCATTGGAGGCCGACCCGGATGAAAGTAATTTGTAAGTAGTGTTGTATTGTATTCCCAAACCCAGGAACCACCGCCTAATGATACAATATTGTTATCCCCGTAAACATACATATTGCACCGAATGTAGCTCCATAAATACTGGTAATTGGGTAAAAATGTTCTTTGCCCTGTAAAAGATCTGTCCCACACATAGGAAACTTCATTATCAGTCAGACACCTTTTCCAGAATCTGAAACCAGATATTTTTCCTTTAAAATAACCACCGTTCAGTCGTCTTCCGACTCTGAAATTATTAAGCTCTTTCTGATAAATAATGTATCTGATCTGTCGTATATAGGTATTATTGATATCTTTATTTTTTACACCATTTATATATAGAGTTGCATAATCATTTGAAGCAACTTTCAGAGTAAAATGTGTCCATTTATTTGAATAGCTGCTGATATCCGTCAGATAATAATTAGCTTCAGTGGAAGGATAAGTTTTTACCGACGAAATTCCAAGTCTCCCCTTATCGTAGTATAAACCGGTATAGCCAAAACCTGAATCGAAACAATAGAAATAGCCAAAACCTGAATAATCAGCCATTGCCCAAAAATCAATAGTAAAACCACCTGTAAAAAAATCAGTGGTATACTGAGAAGAACCATTATAGGTTATATTGATGTAACTGTTTGTTCCGTTAAAATCTATTGCCCGCCAGGCTTTTCCATTAGCTGCATTCGACCCAATATTCACTATAAACAATAGTAAACAGGTAATAATACAATGAAGTAATGTTTCTTTTTTCATGATTGGGATTTAATATTTCTTAATATTTTGTTTTTGAATACAAAAAATTCCCTGGTATGCTTGTCTTAAATAAGGTGAGAAATATTTTAAAGCTGACTGGCCCTGTCTTCAAAAATAGTTTGCTTTGCACCTTCAAAGTACCGTTAAACCAGGTATCGGGAAAGAAGTAAATACCTGTTTATCAATATAATAAATATTAACATCATGAAAATACATTCAACGGGTAAAACTTCATTTATCTGTTCCCAATGTATTGTTAATTATTATGGAAAAAAATCCCTGAATTCAGGTAATTTGGCTCAGGAATGGATCCATTTCCGGGAGGCTGCCATAAACACAAGTTCTGCGGTTGAGTTCACATTGTATTTCCTCAACAGGTTTTTACGATGAGATTCAACAGTATGAAATGAAATAGAAAGTTTTTCTGCCACTTGTTTACTGGCCAGACCAGTAGCTAACAAATTAATTATTTCTAACTCTCTGTGTGTGGGAACGTCCAAAGGTTCATTAAGCTGTAGCGATTTAACCGCAACGCTCAATGCAGTGATGACCTGTTCAGGAGTAAAAGGCTTGGTAATATATGATACAGGATTGATTCGACAAGCTTCATTTAATGTTCGTTCATCGGAGTAGGCAGAAATAATGATTACCGGGACGTTATATCCGTATTTGCTGTTCATTTCAAGGATTGCATCAATCCCACTGCGGCTTTCATTCAAATAGATGTCCGACAGGATAATATCTGGTCTTTCCTGCTGATAGAGTTTACAAGCCTTTTCAAAATCGGAAGAAACTCCTGTCACATGAAAATTGTTTTTTTCCAGGATTTGTCTGATATTATTTGCAATTACAATCTCGTCCTCAATCACAAGTACTTTTATCTGGATCATTTTTTTAAAGTAAGTATCATTTCTATTACTGCACCATTATTATTATAGGTTTTCATGGTACCATCATATGAATCAACCATTGTTTTCACAAATCCAAGGCCAAAAGAATTATTGGTTTCGGGTTGCAAACCGGAGGGAAATCCGGAACCATTATCCATATATTTTACGAACAGCAATCCATTCTCCTTCTGTTCCAGCAGAACACAAACCCTGGTCTCCGGGCCTTTCATGGCATGTTTAACTGTATTGGAGAATAGTTCATTTATAATTAATCCCAGATGAACAGAATATTGTACATCCAAGAGGATATTATCCGGCTTAGTCAGTATTTCAATATCCAACTGTTTACCGGAAGTCTGATTCAGAAACCCTGTAAGTTTCTTCATGTAATCACCTGCTGAAAGAATCTGACTACCTCCGGAATGAAGAAGCTGCTGATGAACCAGGGACAGACTCATAATTTTGTTATTGATGTTTACCAGTGATTCACGGGCTTCATTTCCCTTCACATTTTCCATCTGAGAAAATATAAAGCTCGATATAATCTGCAAATTATTTTTCACCCGGTGATTTAACTCCCGGGATAAATATTCAATTTCTTCTTTGTCTTGTTTCTCCTGTCGGTATTTATCATCCAGTTCATTGGCATAAGCAATAATCCGGCGTCTGCTGTTTCTAATCTCTTTCTTAAACAGGATAAGAAAATAGGTTACGAAAATAAAACTAAAGGCCACATTAATTAAATATGAATGTTCAGCTATCAACTTGAAATCTGCACCAACTGGATCATGATACTTAACCAGCAGTTTTATGAAGACAAAAAAAGCAAATGAAAAAATGACGTAAAAAATAATATTTCGCCTGTTTTCTTCAATAAAGATGAACATGACAAGTAATACAATCATATAATTTTCATGTCCCAGATCTCCGTACAAATAGACGAAGGTGATAAAATTAACAGCGGGTAACATGTAGAATAACCAGAATTTTGCCAGCAAATCTTTGTGGTACGATCTGAAAATGTAATAAAAACCAGGGATAAGAATCAGAAAAAAAAGGTTTATCAAAACATGAATCCATTGAGCCATTATCAGGAATTCCACCACATAAAACGAAAAAGCAAAAAAGACAACAAATGCAAGCAGATTTAATAACCTGGTTTTCTGTTTCTGATCTTCTTCTGCAGTAACATCTATCCTGAAGTCAATGAATAATTCGATAAAGGAGGTTAATTTCTTAAGCATGTTTTGTTAGTGATGAAAAGCAGATGATACATATTTGATACGAGATTACTTTAGATTTGTTTGTTGAAATTTACCTGATTGACATATGGATTTCTTGAGCATTTATCTCATCCAACATCTGTTAATTTTTGACTTACAATATGTGAAATTATATTGACAATAAGAAACCGGAATATCAACAAATAAAATGCAGATTCTGGTTTCTGAAATCAGCAATCATAAATAAATTCCTTATTTTTATGGTCATTTTTCAGGACCAAAAGCTATTGAACATATGATTGCCGACACCGAGATGAAAAGCACCTATCCTTTTGAAAAGTTAAAACAAAACCTAAAAGGTGATTTATATACCGACGAGCCGATGCGGCTGTTGTATGCCACGGATGCATCTGCCTACAAGGAAATGCCGCTGGCAGTTGCCCGACCCAGAGACAAAGATGATATCAAAGCACTTATCGCATTTGCGCGCGAACACAAGATTACCATAATTCCACGAACAGCAGGTACCTCGCTGGCCGGACAGGTGGTGGGTAATGGCATCGTCGTGGATGTTTCCAAATACATGACTTCCATCGTGGAAGTAAATAAGGAGGAAAAATGGGTGCGTGTTCAGCCTGGCGTAGTGCTGGATGAACTGAATATGTACCTTGAACCTCACGGGCTGTTCTTTGGCCCTGAAACTTCCACAGCAAACCGCTGTATGATCGGCGGGATGCTTGGTAATAATGCCTGTGGTGCCCATTCACTTATCTACGGAAGCACCCGGGATCATGTGCTGGAGGTGCAGACAATATTGAGTGACGGCAGTGA
>DASQZP010000768.1:0-9296 GCA_035638655.1 Bacteroidales bacterium | reverse complement strand
CAGCGTAATTATTAATTGGTAATGGGTACTAGGGGACGATCCGTCTCTAAAGCCTCGGGCACCATCGGATGCACCAGTGAGAGAGCAGGGCACGCATTGCAAATGCGCGCCAGTAAAAGCGGACGCTTGCAACAGTATGGTATATGTATCTTTTATAATTCGTCTTTATCAATACCTGCTTGTTTAAGAATAGAATGTAGCGTGCCAGCCGGGAGATCCTTTTTGTGCATGGGAACTACAACCCGTTTACTCGAATCAGGATGTAACCAGATTTGATGACTTCCGCGGCTACGATCCAGGATAAAACCTTTTCTTTTTAGAATCTTTACAATATCTTTTGGTGTAAGTGCTGGAAAGTTTCTCATACAGAGGCTTCAAGAGTTATGGCATATTCAAGAGTGTTTGACTCATCGGGGACAGGTTCATTATGTTCAACAAGACTTTCAATATATAATTCGATAGCTTCTTTAGCCATTGCAATAGCTTCGTCAACGTTTTCCCCATAAGTAATGCACCCGGGTAAAGTGGGAACAGTTACAGTATAGCCGCCTTCAGGTTCCTTATTTAATAATACTCTATATGTAAATTGCTTCATGTTTTTTCTTTTAATTTTCAAAAAGGATAATCATGGATACTTAAAATTTTTTGCTTACTGATATAGCTAAGATAATTAAATGTTATAATTTTTCATTGCATAAATTTAGTGATAAATCATTTATATTCATTATCGCAGGTATTATTTGCTGTAAGAAAATTGAAAGCTAAATACGGGTAGTTAACTTACCTTATGGTTCTTGTATTAAAGAATACCTATCATTCTTCAACGGATCTTTTATGATCAGGTAATACAAATTGGAACTGTCCTGTTTCAGGTTATAAATATAAAAGTCTCCCTGTGGTTTGACTACCGGCATTCTGTACTGGTTTTCCGGCTGAATTAATCCGGTTATCAGGTTATTTTTGTCCTGTAGCATACTGTCAGGATTAAAATGCTGGATTCCTTCATGTTTTTCAAATTTTCTGATGATGGCCTGAAGATCAGCATGGCTTAAAGAATCCTGACTGTAAAACACATCAGAGGAGTGACTAACGGGAGAAACTATTCTTACATGTGTTTCTTCTTGTTGGGAAAAGGAAGGATAGAACAGAAAAAATGCCAAAACTGAGACCAGGATTATTTTTTTCATAACGCTTGTGTTTAAATTAAACAACATCTGCCATCGTCCGACTCACTTCTAAACAACTAAACTTCTCTATATCAGACAAGTCTTAGATTTTTAATTCGTTGAAAATGTTTTTTATTAAGTGTTTTTAAGGGAAGATTATAATTAA
Organism: Bacteroidales bacterium; assembly: GCA_035638655.1. Taxonomy (GTDB): domain Bacteria; phylum Bacteroidota; class Bacteroidia; order Bacteroidales; family DASQZP01; genus DASQZP01. The sequence goes on along the minus strand of DASQZP010000768.1, from coordinate 7,964 downwards.
TACAGGTAGCAGCAATAAATATATCTCTAAATTCAATCATCTTATTATTCTTTCTTAAAAAATGATAAATTTCGCCAGCCTGCAGAGATACATTTTCATCAAATGGTAAAACAGGCAAATCTTCAGTTAATTTTTTAATATCAGCAAATTTATCCTTGCTGGTAGCGCCATCAATAACTCATATAATGTAACAGCTGAGATATACAACTGTGATGAATTATCAATACTATACAATTCACTCCTGGTTTTGTCGGATGTTCTTAAAAATTGAATGAAAATATTCGTATCTATTACCATTCCTCAATTTTCCAGGCGTTAAACATATTTTTATTTTCATTGAAAATCTGAATATCATTCTCTGACCAGGTGGAAACTGATAATATTTTCTTTTTGTATCCTGCCATAGAAGTGGAGTTCTTTTTCAACTGCCTGTTCAACAGAAAGTCCATAAAATCATTTATCTCTTTCTTATTTTTGCTGCTTAACAGATTATATTTAATAGAAATGTTGTTCATAAGTACTCTTTTTGTAAAGATAATAAATTAGTTTATAAGTGTCTACGTTAATTTGTCAGGCATTTAGTCGTTTAAAAGTATAGTTGATATGGAGATTACTTGTGGTGACTCTCCGCATATAAAGCTGATTGACGGTGGGTCCATTTTCCAACTCCACAACCATCAAACCTCTTTCACTTCTACCTCCTCTCCAACCTCTCCAACCTCTACTTCCTCTACCTCCTCTACAGCCTCTATAACCTCTCCAGCCTCTACAGCCTCTATAACCTTTCCAGCCTCTCCAACCTCCTGTTAAAACCTCACATTCATCTTCACATAAAAATTTCTTCCCGGTTCCAGTTGCACCTGGCCTCTGTTGGTGCTGAGGTGGTAGCGATAGGCCCGGTCGAAAATATTTTCAATGCCGGCAAAGAACTGCAGGTTAGCCACATTCAGGTTAACCGGGGTGGAATGTACTGAAACATCATATACTGCATAGCCGGGTGTACTCGTTTCTCCTTCGGCTATTTTATTCTGATCAGCAAACAGAATAGCAGAAAAATTGATTCCAGCCACTCCCGGCAGATTGTAACGAATGCCTGCCCGTCCGTTCAGCGGCGGGATCAGAGGGAGGTCTTTATTGTTTTTAGTGTCGATGCCCCGTACATAAGAGGCAGAACCATACAAAACAAAGTCTGACCAGAAGTTGTAGTCAAACTGCATGTCAAAACCATAAAGCATGGCTTTGTCGATATTCCCGTATACGATAGCCGGCAGGGTATCCTGCTGAGCCTGCTCACCTGTATAGCTGTAAACAAAAGTACCCGGTTCACCGGTAATCAGGTTTGAAAGGGCATTCAAATAAACATTTGCTTTCAATGTAAACCTGGGATTCCAAAGCCGGATACCCAGGTCAGTGAAATACCCGTCTTCGGGTTTCAGATTGGGATTGCCCAGTTCAACGCTGGCACCCAAATCGATATATTTAAACCTTTCTTCCAGCGAGGGCGCCCTGAAAGCCCTGGCCAGGCTCAGTGTCATATCCAGTTGACTGGTCAGGTGATAGAGCAGTCCGGCTGTTGCACTCCAGGAAATATTGTTGGCTCTGTTTTTTTCAAAAATAACTCGTTGATTAGGTGGATTATCGTTGCGGTTGCCATTGACAACAAGGTAGGAGGGATCAATCCCCATTTCGTTATTGACGGTAATAAAATCCACACGTCCACCGATGGTTAATGACAGTTTTTCGTTGATCAGGTCAATATTATCCTGTCCAAATACACCAAAATTATTGAAATCACTCCGGGGAATCGGGATCTCGCCTCTGATGATCTGATTGGTGCCTGTCACATTTCCCAATGAGTCGAGAATGGGTTGATTCACTATTTTCTCTCTCTTTGACTCCAGGATCCGCTGCCATACATCCACCCCGGCAACGATATTATGTCCTTCGGCAGGCATTATATTGCCCTGTAACAGCAAACCGCTGGTAAGGTGCCCTCCAATCGGTGTGACCACTGCAGCAGGATTTGGAATTAACTCTACTTTTCTGTAAATATACTGGTTATAATATTTAATAGATAGTTTAGGAAGGGTAGGAGTAAGGTCGTTGATGGTATATTTGGCACTCATTAGCCTCCGGCTTGCATTAAGATAAGTTGCCCTGGCCGTTTGCGGGAAAGGGCTGCCGCCTGGTATGCCCACATCGTTGGCATCAAAATTCTGGTAGGTTATTTTCAGTTCATGATTCTCATAGGGCTTAATGCCCAGGATGGCACTAATATTCCGGTCGTGGAACTGACTGTTGGGCAGTTCGCCGTCGGGGGTCATGGTGTTGCCTGCGTTTCTGAGCCCTCCGGCCAGTTTTGCATACCAGTGCTGACTGCCGGCTTTAAACATCAGGGATTGCCCGAACAAATCATTTACTGATTCATAGTTAGTGGATGAAAGTCCCTGAAAATATGGTTGGTTATTAAACCTGGCTCCTTTGGTGATCACATTCAGCACGCCTCCCAGGGCGCCCGAGCCGTAAAGTGAGGAGGCTGCTCCCTTGATTACTTCAATATGGTCGATATCATTGACATCAAACATTGACAAAGCAGCTGCAAGATCAGAAGAAGTTTCAATCCGGTCACCATCCACCATCATAATAATCCGTTGTTCTGAAAGGCCTCTGATGTTCAAACTGGTGGCCCAGATACCATCCCGGGTTAAGGCAAGGCCAGGCTCATTGGCCAGCAGATCCGAAGTAGTGATACCAGGCAGTTTTTCAATTTCATCCTGGCGGAGAACAGTCACCGGTAACGGCGTTTGCCTGACTAACTGATCCGATTTGAGTGAAGAAACACTTACTTCCCCCAGGTGGATCATTTCAGTCTTAAGCGGAATATCAAAGCTGGTAGCACCATTGGAGCCAACCGTAACAATACCCTGATAATTATGAAAACCTACTGCAGAGGCTGTGATCAGGTAGTTGCCCGACTGAATATTCCTGATAATATAAGTACCCAATAAGTCGGTAATGGCATAATGTTTAACCTGCTCTAATACATTGTCATCAATATACCTCGACAATACTATATTTACACCCGGAATTCCTTTTCCTGTCTTTGCAGCTGTTACTGTGCCGGTCAGAGTGGCTGTAGCAGGTTGTGCCTGCAGGGCATGATTTGGTATTAAAAGATATACTGTAAAAATGCTGATAATAAGTACTGTAAGTTTACGCATGTCGTGTACCGGGTTTGGTTAATACTGATTTGACCTGAATTCCTTTCAGACGACCCAACTGACCAGTAAGCGCTCCTATCTGATCGGTTGTACCTTCCAGAACAAGCGAGATGATACTAATGTTCTTTTCACGTACAGGTAATCCCTGCCGACCCAGAATAATATGTGCATGTGAAGAAATAATCTGGTTAAGTTTTTCGACAAATTCTTTGTCTTCAACCAGTATTAATGCGGCACCTATTCTCTTTTCCATTAGCAGACCTCCTTAGGATCAGATAGTTGTTTTTTCCCTGGATTAGTTGAAAACTTTCTCCTCAGAAATTCATTGTTATTTTAATAACACAAAGGTAAGAATATTTTAAACGTATAAGTTGTAAAGTGAAAATTTTTTTATTTTTCAATTTATTGTATGTGATTCCTGATCAACAATTAATTATGACCTCGTGACGCAATAAAGGTTACGTGTAAAGTGTCGTTTGGCGATTCGATGCACAAACCTGTAAAGCCGCTACACTGTTTATTAGATGTAATGCCCTTGAAATTAGCGCTATTCACCAAATGCACTATTTACGATGTATTACAGGCTGGCGTTTTACGTATGTTTTCTTAATTCATTAACCAATTTAAAGACAGTGGTTGATGATTCAGCTAATGCAGGTGAAACATCTTCGTGATTCTTTAGGTTGCGTTTTGCCCTTTTAATCGCTATTTCGACTCTTTCCTTGTTTGTGTTTTCATCAATCCCTTCTAGTATATCAAAGATTTCTTCTGTTATTATTTTTGAACCTTGTCCATCATATTTAATACCAAAAGGTTTTAAGAGATAATTTAGCTTTTTGTCATAGTCATCCCGATGCATTCCTCCTCCTTGATGATCTTCAAGGTGCAGAATCATCCAATATTCAAAAGCTTGATTTGAATATGCAACTTTGAAGTTTTGAGCTTCTGCAATATCTATGGCATTGTTAAAATCTTCTAATGAAAAATCGTCTTTATCAAATACACACCAAACCTGATCATATTTATTTTCATTAGATAGTTGGGATGCCCGATTAACTAAAGAAATTGTATTGTAACCTTCCCCAATTGCTTTAATAGTTGCTGTTGATAATTTGAACTTTCTAAAATATGAAGGTTCTGTATTTTTTCCTTCGCAAACTATTAAAATTGTTGGTTTCTCAACTTTAATTGGTTCATGTCTTTCAAGAGAAGCTTCTTCACGTCTTTTACTTTTTAGATGTTCACGATGCTTCTTTTTTGCTGCAATTTGTTCTGCTTTTTTATCCTTCATTCTCATCTTGCAGCAATAAGTTTTTAAAGGTTAAGCTTTCAAAGAGCCCAAGGTAAGGAACAGAACCATATTTACCACGAATATAATTTTCTTCAAAAGCTTCATTTTTACGGACACTTTCAGTCTTAAAATCGGATAAAGAATACAATTTAGCTGAGCCGAATTTGTCTTTTTCAGTAAACCAAATTTGATCTCGTCTAAAAAGTCCAGAACCTAAAAGATTTGTGTCATGCGTATTAAAAATTAATTGTGCATTTTTAGGATTTAATTCTTTAGAGTTAAACAATGACACCAATTTACAAACTAAATTTGGGTGTAGTTTTGAGTCTAATTCATCAATAACCAATATATAACCATTTTCAAGAACATCAATAATTGGTCCTGTTAGTGCAAAAAATTTTCTTGTTCCCGATGATTCATCGTCATCCATTGAGAAATTTATGTCACTAATATGTTTTTTGTTTGAATTATATTGTTTGTGAGTTGTTAAAACATCTGAAACAATTTCTGAATTTTCTTCTTTTGACTCTTTAACTATTCTATCTCTAATATCTTTGGGTAAATCTTTAGGAAGTTTCTCGATGTCTAGCAATTCTAATTTAATGTCTTGAATTCCTAAATCAGCAGCTTTTAATAATTCCAAAATTCTAAGCTTACTTTTAGACTCTTTTGTTCTACTCATTGTATAACCCTGGTAAAATTCTTCTTTTAAGCCTGAAATTGTTTTCAATGATTTGAACCAATTAATCACGTTTATGGCAATTTCATCGTTTAGTTGTGCCGCAAGTGAAAGTAATAAAGCATTATCCCTAACTAGTCCCTCTTTTGCCGCAATTGAACCTTTTTTAAAATTTTTTGGGTGGATATCAAAATCTTGCTCGTCTCTATAAAACAGCTCGATTTCTTTAGTCTTTGGCTTTTGATAAAGCCACTCTGCTAAAACCTTTTGTTTATCGACCTCAAAACCATATCTGTATTGAATGTTATCGTAGAGAAAAATTACTTCAAACTCACTTGGTGATTTAATTGATTCTGTATTTAATCTAAATGGATCTACATCAATCTCATCTCCTGTTTGACTGCCTTTTGAAGAATTAATCGCAAATTGCCTCATAAACATCAGAGCTTCAATAAATTTACTCTTGCCGCTTGCATTTGCTCCGTAAATTACAGCACTTTTTAAGTTTCGAAGTTTATATTTATCGTTGAAAATTATATTTTCAGCTTCTCTGGTTTCCTTATCGTAGTTTGAAGCAACTAGACTTAAAGTAACTCTGTCTTTAAAAGTCCTAAAATTACCTGTATAAAACTGAATAATCATTTTTTATGGTTCTTATTGCATTGTTTCTGCAAATATAGCGTTTATTTATTAAATACGATTTAAATAGGAGAATTTTATTTTTGCCATTTGAATATTTTAAAATTGTGCCTACTCGAAAAGCCAATACCAGGATTTTCAGCTACTTTTTACCTTGAGCCCTAAAAGGTAAAGTAGCTGAAAATCAGGCACTCATCCTGCATAACACATTGAAAACAAAGGTATTATCTGCGTTTTTTAGAAAAAAATTTCGGTTAAGATTGCGGGCTGACCCCTTTGGGCAGTGGGTTGGATTTCATGTTAACTTTTGGTTTAATATTTTAGATCTAAAAACAAAATTAGGGTTATAATCCGACAGTCATATTATCTTTTGATGGGAGTCTGATATAAAATGTACTGCCTTTTCCCGGTGTGCTTTCAACCTGAATTGTACCTTCGTGAGCTTCAACAAATTCTTTACAGAGGATCAATCCAAGGCCGGTTCCTTTTTCCTTCGAATTGCCGATTGATTTGTTTTTGATATCAATTCTGAAAAGTTTTTCAATATCTTTTGCTGACATTCCGATTCCTTCATCAGAAATGCTGATTGTTGTTTTGTCATTTTCTTCATCCTTTGAGACAGTAACAGATGATCCCCTGTTGCTGAATTTAATTGCATTAGATACCAGGTTCCGCATTACGGTGGTAAGCATTTGCCGATCGGCATAAACCGGCTTATCAGAATTTTGTGTAAGAACCAGGTGTATCTTTTTCTCATCCAGAGAGGAATGAAAGATCTCATGTACGTCTTCAAACAATTCATTAAAATCAAACCATTCAGGCTGAAAGGTCATGTTTCCCAGCTGACTGTTGGCCCAGATAAGCAGGTTTTCAAACAGATTGTATATTTTTTTGGAGGATTCATTGATCCGGCGGATTCCTGCTTCCACTTCCTCTTTCCCCAGATCAGCATGATTTTCGGCCATTGCCTGACTGACAGACAACAGGGCTGTAAATGGATTTTTCACATCATGGGCGATGATGGCAAAAAATTTATCTTTTGAATGATTGAGTCTGGACAATTCGGTCCTGCTTATTACAAGTTCCCTGTGCTGTTCTTCAATAATAGATAGTTGTCGGCTAATGAAACGATTATAAAAGAACAGCGTTTCTATCACCTGCACAAATATGCCAAATAAGCCAATGAGTCCTGCATTCACCCATATAAAATTCACCAGGCCGGGAACAGGTTTTGGTGGTGGCGGCACCATAAAATAAAAGACTGTAAGAATGATTAGCAGGGAGATAGCAGCGGTTTCATAGATAAGAAACTGCTTTTTGGTGAGTGGGATCAATCCATACAGTTTGATACGGATTGATGAAATTTCAAAATCTTTGGTCATGCTGAAAGTTTGTAGTTTGTACGTAAAAATAGATAATTACCGGGAAAGGTTCAAACGGAAGTTGAGGAGTTGAGGAGTTGAGGAGTTGAGAAGTTTAGTTGTTGAGGAGTTTAGAAGTTGATAAATGAGTCGGAAGTCAGAAGACCGAAGTCAGAAGGAAAAAAGATTATAGCATGCCCGTTAAATTTGGGGAAATAATAGAGTTGAGAGATGAGTTGGGAGTTGACAATTCGATACCAAACCAGTCACGTAGTGACGACATTATGGTAGAATGAGGAGTTGAATGAGTCGGAAGTCCGGAGTCAGAAACCTGGCCATGGCTTGTGTGTTGGCTGAAACGGGCCAGGTTCACGACCAGCCCCGAAAGCTTTCGGGGGTGGCTCGGCCTGTGTGAGGGAGTAACAAGGAAGTAAAAAAGACTTCGGTATGCCCGTTAAATTTGGGGGAATAATTGAGTTGAGAGAAGAAATTAGTCGGAAGAATGAGGAGTTGAGAAGTTTAGAAGTTTAGAGAAGGAAATTTGGGTTTGAGGGTTTGAAGTTGTTTACCCCGCTCGCGCTAGGCCCTGTCACTTCCTGGTCGTGATCCTTGCCCTCACCGGGCCCTCCCGCCTTCCGTAGGCAAGGATTGATATTGTTTTCTCGTTTTGCCGCTATCAGAAATTGATAAACGCTTCAAGTCACGTAGTGACGACATTATGGTAGAAATTTTATTCATTATACCCATTGAAGCTCCGTAGGTGCGACATTATT
>DASQZP010000767.1:0-3308 GCA_035638655.1 Bacteroidales bacterium | reverse complement strand
AGAAACAAAATATTACACTCCAATAAGTATTATAGTTATATTAATTAAATAAACAATGAGGTATAAAATGGCATATAAATTTAGTGAAAGAGGCGTTAACGATTTTATTACAGATGCTTATGCAGATCCTCAATTGAAGGAAGATACGATAAAAGCAATGAGGGGAACTTTAAACGAATTTAAAACATTCGTGAGGAGTCAGTTTGATTTAACACAAAAGCAAGATGAAATTTTGGATAAATTTTCAGAGAAAGCTGCGTCAATCTTGGGTAGTCGAGTGGCATGTGCTTTTGAGGAAAATGTAGATTTGAAAGTTTCTTTTGGACCAAAACCGGGATCAGACATTGATTTTCAATCAAAAGTGACTTGCGGTACGAAAGTAACACATTATAGTGATTGTCAGTGGGAAGAATCGGGTTATTGTGAGATTACATTTCATTGTCTGGATTAATCTTGCAAGATGGTTTATTAGTCAATCCGAAATCTAAACCATAAGACAAAACTAATGAAAGGATTGGAATTAGAATTTTGTTTGTACCTATAATAATAGAGACGTGCTATAGCACGTCTCTATTATTCTTAACATGCTCTCATTCAATTTTAAAAACTATCTACTTTAAAAAAACTGGTCTTAGGATGTTTACTGATGCAAAGAAAGCAAATATTTAAGATTATATTTCTTATCGTTATCTTTTCTCTATATTCATGTATCAGTTTAGATATTAATCAAGAAAGTATAATACCTGGCAATAGATATAAAACAAAGAATATTGGAATTGATTCATTAAATTTAATAAATCATAATTTAAAAACATTTCATTTTTTCTCAACTGATTCTATTTATTTAAAGGGTTACTGGCTCTCTACAAAAACGAGTAAAAAGTATTTGTTATACTTTGGAGGAAATTATTTTAAAGTAACACCCTATATTCTAAAGATTTTTGATAATTTAAAAATAAATTTAATATTATTTAATTATAGAGGGTATGGGAACAATCCAGGTAAACCTTCGATTGACGGTATTGTAAAGGATGGTTTAGGAATTTATAATTATGTAAATAAAAAGTTGTCTATTTCTTCTGATAACATTGTTTTAATGGGGCATAGTATAGGTACATTTATAGCTTTAAATATAGCTTCATATAAAAGTTGTTCTTCGATTATTTTAGATTCTCCTTTCTCCAATTTTACTGATTTATCTAATGAATATAAAAAGGAGTTTCCATTTTATTGGAGAATCATTTATAAAATTCATTATGATAACAGTTTATTTAAATTAAATAATATGGATCTTATTTCAAAAATTAAATATCCGACATTAGTAATAGCAAGAGAATTAGATGAATTAACTCCTCCTATGATGGTTAAAAAGGTATATGAAAGCTCAATTGCAACTGATAAAAAATATATCGTTTTGAAAGGTTCAACACATAATAATATTAAGTATTATGGAGGATATTATGAATTAATCAATAAATATATTAATTTATAACTTTCCATTATTCTGACTTCATTAATTTTACGGTTTAAGCTACTAAATTTTAATCCTTCTAACCTCCGTTGCACCGGACGCCAAGAGCTGTTTTGCTCTTAGAATGTTTCGGCTCTTCTGAAGGCTATGAAGTTGTTTTGCATATCCGGAGTGAAAAAATATGGTTCGGAAGCATTTTCCAAAGTCCGGTCGCTTTTTCATTTCGAAGCTAGTTAATTTCAACTCTGTCACAGGGCGCCGGTGAACTGGGACCGTTAGCCCGCTTGTTGTGATGTGAGAACAGGACAATATATTTGAACCAGAAATTCAGAGATAATCAATCATTCAGTCATCCTCAATTGTTCAATATTCCATTGGTAATCCTTGGTGGAATCCTGCTGCTTTTAATCGGACTGATGGCTTGGATCGTCTTATGGCAAGCGACAGCATCGGTGGAGGATACATTTACGGAACAACAGATGCAACTCTTGGTGAAAGATTTATTGAATACTGCAGCGTATGAAGGAAAACTTCCGGGACTGTCAGAACAAATAGTGCAAGGACACGACACCGTGTTCGCGTCAATTGCCAACATACAATCCAGATGGATTCCATCCAACTACCCTCATCCTGTCCAATGGCTCTCTATAAATGACTTGGATTCACTTCATGCATTGAGAAAGCACTTCTCATATCTCCAATTTTCTCAATGGCACGTTCGTTCAAAAAATCGTATTTCCATTACACTGATAAATAAAATTGCAGTATCAAATCCTGAAGAAATGGTCATTTTGGGTGGAGGAGGGATGAAAGTCGAGTATCAATGGCAACAGAATCACTGGGTGAAAAGAATAACCAAAAGATGGATTTCGTAGATGCTATTTATGACTATTGTCCCGGAGAATTCATTATTCCAAGTCAAATTATAGAAATGAAAATGTTACGATGCATATGGTGAAAAACGCATGAAAAAAATCAATTTCATATAAAATCCTCTCTGGTTTTCTGTGTTAGAGAGATATCCTCTATTGAAAGCATGAAAAGCAACTTGTGAAGGACAAAAAAGTAGGAACGACTGTCTGTGCTAGACCTCGATTGAAAAGCAACAAGCGGGCTAACCTCCGTTGCACCGGACGCCAAGAGCTGTGTCGGTCTCAGATTGTTTTGGCTCCTCTGTTTGCTATGAGATAATTTTGAATGTCCGGAGTGAAAAAATAAAGTTTGGACGCATTTTCAGAAGGCTGGTCGCTATTTCAAATCATTGCAGAAATTTACCAGGACAGAGCAGGGCGCCGGTGAACTGGGACCGTTAGGCAGCGCCGGTTGAAAAATGTGGTTACCCAAAAATAGAAATATTGAAACCAGTGTGTTGAAATTGATGACCGAGGATTTGGTCATCGTTTTGTTCACGCGTTTTCAAAACGTTGTGGTGGCGCAAGTGTTGTCGTTTTCTCCAAGAAAATCCGGCGTCTGGTTTCTTCCAGATCGCTATGCTTGTCCTAGATGTTTCGTGAGCCATTATTGCCTTCGGTTGCTGTTCAGGTTCCGTGCTGTGCCGATGTCACCGCGTCGTTGAAACGCCGTAGCTGTACCGTTGGTGTATTTTCGATAGTGTCGCGCGTCATCATGGGAAATTTCGGGGAGGTATTGGTTGATCCGTGCCGTTTTGGCTCGCGCTATTTTGTTTTCCGTGACATTCCAAACTCAAACACACTGTCCAGACATTTTAAAAATATTGCACCTTTTTATACGGGAATATTGAACGTCCATCGCGCGCCTCGAAGCGATACTCTATTTTCCAAACGGTACAGCTCAATGTCCATTGCGTTGTTTGCAG
>DASQZP010000766.1:0-4225 GCA_035638655.1 Bacteroidales bacterium | reverse complement strand
CTCGGTAAAATCAAGTAATGAATCGAAGCCCCGTACTCCGCTTCCGGCTGTTGTAGGGGTAGGGGACTGTGAAATCGTATTGACCCTGATTTTTTTATCCCTGCCGTATATATAACCAAAGCTGCGGGCAATAGATTCAAGCATTGCTTTTGCATCTGCCATATCATTGTATCCATACAGGGTGCGTTGTGCAGCTACGTATGTTAAAGCTACAACAGATCCCCACTCATTGATGGCATCCAGGTCACGGGCTGTCTGTAATACTTTGTGGAACGACATGGATGAGATATCAATAGTCTTCATGTAATTGTGATAATCCAGCTTGTCATAAGGCAATCCTTTTCTGACATTGGGTGACATTCCAATTGAATGGAGGATGAAGTCAATTTTTCCATCCAGTTTTTCCATTGAATGTTTGAAAAGATTTTCCAGGTCATTCACGTTGGTGGCGTCGGCAGCGATTACTTCTGTTTCGCAGGCATTTGCCAGCTCCTGGATATTTCCCATACGAAGTGCAACAGGTGCATTGGATAAGATAAATCTTCCTCCTTCTTCATAAGCTTTTTCTGCTACTTTCCACGCTATCGAATTCTCATTTAAAGCGCCAAATATTATTCCTTTTTTACCTTTAAGTAAATTATAGGCCATTTTTTTAAGTTTTAAGCATTAATAGGCTGCAAATATACTGCAACTATCTTATTTGAGAAAATTTTGAATGATTATTTAGTCTAATTTCAAATAGACCGTATTACAAATCAAAGTAAAATTAAGTAGAGTTTGTCAGTAAAGTCCAGGTGTCTGGATCAAATTTTTTGCAATAACGCAGTTATCAGACATTATGGACAAACACTAATTAGTAGAGGATGATCAGTTTTGCAGCAATTCACGGGCATTGTCAAGAGCAGCATCAGTAAGTTGTTCACCACTAAGCATTTTGGCAATTTCATTGATGCGCTCCTCAGGATTCAGTAACTTCATATAAGTATGTGTGGCTGTTTCATCATCCTCCTTATAAACAAGAAAGTGATGGTCTCCTTTGCCTGCTATCTGTGGTAGGTGGGTAATATTAAGCACCTGCATGGATTGTGCCATCTGCTTCATAATATTCCCGACCTTGTTGGCCACTTCACCGGAAACTCCTGCGTCAATCTCATCAAAAATAATGGTGGGCAATGCAACTGAAGAGGCGATGAGAGACTTTATAGCCAGCATCAAACGTGACATTTCACCTCCGGAGGCCACTTTAATGATGTCCTGCAATTCTGATTGCTTGTTAGCCGAGAAAAGAAATGTTAATTCATCTTTTCCGTGTGGAAGAAATTCTGTTACGGGGGTAAGCCTGATTTTGAAGCGGGCATTGGGAATGCCAAGTTGCATTAAGAGTCTGGTAACCTTTGATTCAATTTCTTCAATTACTTCTTTTCGTTTTTCGGAAAGTATGCCTGCCAGCTTTTCCAGTTTACCCTTTTCCTCTTTTATTTGGTCAGAGAGCTTTTGCAGGGTGTCATCATAAGACACTATTTCTTCCAGTTTTTGCTTAAGTTCATCCCGTATCTGAATAAGATCTTCAACACTGCTTACCCTGTGTTTTTGCTGGAGGGTATAAATAAGATCGAGTCGTTCATTCACCACTTCCAGCTGCTGGGGATCGAGATCAATCTGCTCGCCCATAAATTCTGTCTCACTGGCAAGGTCTTTTAACTCGATATAAGCACTTTCAACCCGGTTTTCAATTCCTTCCGCTTTATTGTATACGCCTGTGATGCGGCTGATAAGTGTTTGTACTTCTTTCAGCATATTGAGCACACTGTTTCCTTCGGAAGAAAGAAGCTGAGTAGCATGTATCAGACTGGTTTTGATTTCTTCAGCGTGCGTGAGTGATTTTAATTCTTCTTCAAGTGTTTCCTGCTCTCCTTCCTGCAACCTGGCAGTGTCCAGTTGTTCGAACTGAAACTCAAAATAATCCTGGTCAGCCTGGTTTTTACTGGCTTGCTCCTCAAATTCATTGTATTGTTTGGTTAACTTTTTAAAACTCTTAAAAGCAGCCGAATACGAATCAAGTTCAGTTTTAACCCCTGCAAAAGCATCAACAACCTCCAGTTGAAACTGATTATCACTCAATACCAGGTTTTGGTGTTGAGAATGAATGTCGATCAGATTTTCACCCAGGGATTTCAGTAAGGAGAGGTTTACAGGCGTATCGTTGATAAAAGCTCTGGATTTGCCTGAAGGACTGATTTCCCTGCGAATAATGGTTTGCTCATCATAATCAAGGTCATTGCCGGCAAAAAAATCCTGCAACTGATATTCTCCAATGGAGAAATATCCTTCAACAACACATTTTTCAATTGTATTCCTTAAAACTGAGGTATCTGCCCGCTGGCCCAGTATCAATGAAAGAGCCCCCAGCAGAATTGATTTACCGGCACCCGTTTCACCTGTAATAATAGAAAAACCCGGTCCGATCTCAATGTTGAGAGAATCAATGAGTGCGTAGTTTTGTATTGATAATGCTTTCAGCATAAACCCAACCAGAATTATTAGATATTTCAGGAATACCGGGAGAACGAAATTACCAAAATATCAGTAGCTGTAAACAGCTTGTGTTAACCTCAAATTAAATAGTGTTTGCCAGAAAACTCCTCTTTTTTCAGTTTCTGATAAGAAAGCGTCAAAGACAAGGCCTTTGAAGTTTTTGAAAACAAGGAGTTTACATTTGGTAAATGACTGTTTCAAAAACGAACATAACGCAGTATTTGGCGTTTTCTTGCAGAAACTAAATAGCTAAAATACATAAGTTGTTCTTAACAATAAAAAAACTATTTAAGAATTTTTTCATATTTATTGGAATTGGCCGGATCAATTTCGGTGAGAATGGTGACTACCTTTGTTTTTTGATCCATTGGGGCCTCAGAAAAAACATTGACCCATTCATCGGATTTGGCATCAAAAACAACTTGCAGGAAAAACATAAAAGGATCAGGTTTTTGCCTGAATACTTTTTGCAGTAATTTATAGCTATCGGCAATTTCCTGCCTGGCTTCAACAGGTTTGGAATCCATTAAATCAAGTCCAAGGCGGTGGTAATTATAAATAAATTGTCTGACAGGTTCATAATTCTGATCCAGAATATTTTTTACCAGCCAGTAGCGATTCCTGTTGCTTTTAGCATCAAACGGTTTCCAGCCTTTCTGGGGAGCGTTTTGCGCATTATTGACAATTTTTTCTGCTTTCTCGAAAAATTCAGTTCCTCCTTTGTAGGAAAATGAATCAAAATCAAGTCCGATGATAATGTAGGCATAATAGGCCAGCATTGATGTAAGATTTGACAGATGTTGATTTTCATCAAATTCAAGGGGCTCATATTCAACATACCTGAAATCAAAATTATTGTCCAGGTAATTAAACAATACAGAATTGTAAGATGAATTATAAACCGGACGACGCGACTGAATCTGGATGGTGCCTGAAAATTCATCTGCTGATGCCTGGTCTGTCAGATTGATCAGCATATTACATTCAATTCGTTCATTGGGTGCAAAAGCATAATTGGTCCAGACTGTATTATTCATAAATTCATTTATGGCGTTCTGAAGTGTTTGGAAAACCTGCTTGTTGGTACCCTGTATTTGCTGAGAGACCAACTGAACATTACATTTTAGTTCCTGTGAGAAGGTGTTTAGGGAAACACTGATCAGAATGACAATGAGTATGAAGAATCTGCGCATATTAATTATTTCTGTATAATGCTGATTATATCATTTATAATATCAGAAGCTACGTCTTTCTTTTGTTTTAACTCAAATTTCCGGATTATATTGTCACGATGGATGATCGTTACCTGGTTAGTATCATGATGAAATCCGGCACCTTCAGTATTAAGGGAATTGAGCACAATAAAATCAAAATTCTTTTTTTGTAGTTTTTCCTGTGCGTTATTCAATTCATCATGGGTTTCAAGTGCAAAGCCAACAAGTACCTGATTTTTTCTTTTTATTTTACCCAGGGAGGCTGCAATGTCTACTGTGGGACTGAGGTGAAGGTCCAGGCGTTTTGATTTATCTTTCACCTTTTGATTAAAAGGCTTTTCAAGGGTATAATCGGCGACAGCAGCACTGAGTACAGCGCCGTCACATTCAAAAAAATGTTCTTTGCAGGCTTGATACATCTCGGAAGCCGAGACCACATCAATTTTTTTGATAGCTGAATGTGTGGTTTCCAGGTT
>DASQZP010000765.1:0-2801 GCA_035638655.1 Bacteroidales bacterium | reverse complement strand
TTCATTAATCTCTTTCTCAAGTTCTTCTGTCCTCTCCTTTACAAGATCCTCCAGGTGCCGACGATACGTTTCAAGCTCTTCCTCTACAATTTTTTTCTGCGTAATATCCCTTATTACCATCAGGGTGGCAGATTTATTATTGAATAATATGTTTCCCATACTAACAGATACAGGGATCTCAGCATTATTCTTATGCATGAATATTGTTTCAAAAAGAACTGCTTTTTCTGAAAACTTTTCTACCCGGCTTAAACAGTCGTCAAAATTCTTGACTAATTCATGTTTAATAATTTCATGAATATCCATCATTTCAAGCTCTGACTGCTCATACCCAAATATATCAAGAACAGAAGGATTGGTAAAACAAATTTTTCTGTCCTGAATCACCAGGATAACGTCTCCTGCCAGTTCAACCAGATTACGATACTTATCTTCACTTTCTTTCAGCTTTCCTGCCTGTTGCTCTTGTTCAGAAAAAATTTCCCGGAAATCGTTGTGCAACATTGCCATGGAATTAAACAAATCAGCAAAGGGGTTATCCCCGGAATAATCAAAATCGTAGATTTCTTTTAAACTGTTGTCCCAGGACATTCTTCCTGCAATCTCAAACAGCCGGCTGATATTTTCCTGCTGAATTTTCTTTAATTTTTGAATCTCTCCTTGTTGTTCCCGGATCATATCGACCATTTTTTCTGGTGAATCAGGAATCTCAGGTTCTTTTTCGAATTTATTTTCTTTAACATTATTAAAAGCCTGTGCATTCATTACTCCCATTTTATGCTTTTCAATCAGGGAAAATGCATCGCTCAGAGATTCTGCCATTACCCAGTGTTTAAACTGGCGCTGATTATTTATATTCAGTATCTTTAAAATAATCCGCAGCATGGAAGAAGGAATAAAAACAACTAAATGTGCATACTTATAATACTTATCTTCATTTGCAATGGCACTTCTGCGGGCACTCAGATTAATTCCCTTCATTTTACGCAGATCAAGCACTGAATAAAACCTGTTGTCTGAGTCATTAAATGACATTCTGCGAACAATACGGCTCATACAGGAATATACCTCTTCAATGTCATTTCCGCCCGGGAAACCTTCAATTTCATTCAGCATGATATTCCCCTCCAGGAGACTGTACCTGGCAGAGAATGAGTGATCAGTTGATTCATATTTCCAGTCAGGAATGCTTCGGATAATCCTGTATTCCTTCTTATTAAACCGGATAGTACCATGCTGTTTCTGCCATAATTCATAGAAACGGCTCATGTAATTCTTCCGGGCTTCTTCAAGAATATCAGGCTGATAATTTTTTTCAGGGTAATCTGTTTTTTTATTATCCGAAAGTGTATCAACGAAATTCAAAGCTTCGTCAATTGTTTTAAAGAACCTGAATGTAAACCATGGAAGTATATGATGAAGAACTCTACCGAAATTACGAACAAATATATTGGCCCCGATGATGAGCACGCTGCCAAAGTTGTCATCATCAGTTATTCGCCGATGTATGGTATTTCTGGCGCTCAATGAGGCTCCTTTTAAACGGGAAGCGTCAAAAATAAGATGATACTTAAGGGATGGATCAAGCTCTTTTAACCTGACACGCAGGGAGTGACCAATACTAAATTGTCTGTCGATAGAATCAGCATCCAGATAACCGCTGGTAACTACACGAAATATACCATCCCTGATATGTTCAAAAGAAAAGGAATACCGCCCGTTTGGACTTGTGTAGGATAATTCACCGGATACGGATTCAAAATCTTCTGAGGAAATTATCCTGTTGCTCATGTTTGCAAAAATATACTACGAAAATAATAAGAATAATTGATCTAATTCTTATTTCGTAAATCTTTAACATGTTCGGCCAGGTTAATTGGAAGTGTTTTTACTTCTTCTGCTGCCATTTCAGCTACTTTATGTGCCCCTTCAACATTCAGATGGGTATTATCTTCGCGTCCTTCAGGATATCGATCATCCGGTTCGGTCCAGAGATACAATTTCTTTGATTGTTCCGGTCCGAGAGAATCAACCAAATAACGGGTTAGTTTCTCCAGGTCAACCAGCGGAACATCCATCCTTGCAGCCAGTTGTCTCACTGCATCCGGATAATTGCCATGTGAATTGACCAGTATGCCATTTTCATCAAAATGACGCCTGACAATTGGCGTAAATAATATGGGAATTGCCCCTTTGGAACGACTTTCCTTTACATATTTTGCCAGGTTATCTGAATAAGTGCCATAAGGAGTGGTATAACGGGTGCTGTCATATTCCTTTTCATCATTATGCCCAAACTGAATGAAAACATAATCACCGGGCTGAAGGCTGTCTTTTACAATTTTCCATCGTCCCTCATCAATAAAACTTTTTGAACTCCTCCCGTTCTTTGCATGGTTGTGCACTGTAACATTGTTGTCAAAATACTCTCCCAGCACCTGTCCCCAACCGGTTTCAGGATATACTTCTGCCTTTTTGTTTGCCATAGTGGAATCACCGATGGTGAAGAGTTGTATATTTCTTTCCTTCTGGCAACCAGCTATTATCAGCAGTACAAAAAATATATAGTAAATTTTGTTTCTCATGATTCAACTTGTTAATATTTAAATTCTTCTTTTTTAACAATTGTAATGAATTAACCGGGTTTACTTTATATTAATTACAACATTACTAACTGTCAGACACCTTATTTGTCTTTAAAACTGCTTTGCCATTTTAAGCTTTGCTGTCAATTCCAATTTCCTAAGAAGGTGTCTGACAGTTATAATATTGAGGCTTTTCAACCCTGAACCAGTCTATAT
>DASQZP010000764.1:0-2104 GCA_035638655.1 Bacteroidales bacterium | reverse complement strand
AAGCAGTTCCGGCCAATGATGTAATAAAAAGTAGGGTATTTATCCATGTAGCTTCTTGTATTACAACTAATACTAGCATTCCTATAAATGTCATAACCCCTGCGAATGCTATCCATTTTAAAAAGCGTTCTTCAAATCGCTTTTGGTTATGATCATCATTATTTATGCTATGAGTTGGCTGAATCTGCAAAATTACGGATTTTTCTTGCTCTGTGCTTTCCAGGTACTGATTTATATCTTTTTTTGCTACAATTGTAGTCAAATTTCGCTGGCCATTGGCTGGTCTTACCAAGCAAGGCGTAGGTACATATTTCAAGTGAGTGTTAGACATGCGGATTATATTGTGATCGATCCCCAGCTGCTGTAACATATCGGCAATACTCAGCAGGGATGGATAGTCCGGGTGCGACCGAATGAGTTTTTTACAGTAGGCCGCAGATACCGGGATGTTCATAGCCTTTAAATAGTCGATAATAGCTTGTTCCATAAGCGGTTGCCCTCTCGTTTGTCCTGATTGTAGGTTCCCCCGAAGATTACCGTAAATCTTCGTTGCATTATTAATCAAAGAAAAAAATCCGGGAAATGCTTCAATTTCCCCTTCAAATTTTTGTTCAATTTTTTAAGTTCCGGTCCCGCCAAATGCTGGGAGGAATTCCCACTGAGTAGGTAAAGGTGGTGCTGAAGGATGAAACACTATGATACCCGATGACAAAACTAATTTCACTTACCGTAACTTGTTGCAAGTCCGGGTCAGAAAGTAACATTTTGGCCGCTTTAATCCGGCAAGCTGTTATAAACTGTGAGGGGGGAGTACCTAAATAATAGGTAAACCGCGAGGTGAAGGTATACTGGGTAATTTCGCATCGTTCTTTCATCCGCCGCACCGAACAGGAATTTTCAAAGGCATGCTGTTCTAAAAATTTCACTGCATTTTTTATATCCTGAGGCCAATCCTGTTCCGGTTTCACATACTGGGTCTTACACTGTCTTAATTTCCTTTCAACCTGTTTTATCTTGTTATTCATACCCCTGATTTTTTATTCAGATAGGTAAAAAGGTTAGATCCTGATGAAAAACCTGACTCTCCCTCTTACCTAAAGTTTATTCTGACATTCCTTATATATCAAAGAGCTAATAATAGTAAACTTGTTACAACATGGTGCCAAATATTAATAAATTCTAATATTTATATATTATTTGTAGTTCAAAAGGGATCTGAAAAATCAGTGAATTCAAACAAAATCATAGATTACGAGTGTTATTACCATGAAGTTTATTAAGCATTTTTAAAGTAAGCACAAAATTTTCCAAGATTAGAGAGCAGAGAAAACTATCTATCCTTGCTTTTTTATTTTATAAATCAGACTTACCCCCCAGTCATTAATTTATATAGCATTAATGGAGTGTTATACAGCCCTAAAAAGTGGGATTAGATGGTATTGCAAAAGGCGAAAATCCTGAAAAATTCTGTTTGTACCGATTGATATCAGAGTTGGGACAATCCAAAATAAACGGGGAATTTATCTCATTGGTTATGTTGTAGAACCTTTCCGTTTGTAAAGTTTTCTAAACGAATTTAATGGTAACTACACTAGTGTCATGTCAAGGCTAATATATCTCACTTCGTGCGTATAATTCATGTAGTTAAATGAAATAAGAACGACATAATGGGTGTGCAGTTTTCGTAGAAACTTAAGAGCTCATCAACGTCTTTTGTGTCGTCCTTACAGGACTTGTTTGCTAATGATACCTTTTGTTCCCCGGGTTGAACCCCGGGCTAGGATGTGAACCGTCCCATTCCGGGACTCTTATTTCATCACTTCGTTCGAAACGGGAGCATGAGTGTGTTTTTGATATTCATTCCCGAATCCTGACCTTACCCATTACAAAGCTCTGTGATCAATCTCGGGCACATTGGGTTATTGGGTTACGGGCTACAACAGACTTTGTGCCTGTTTGTCTTTGCCCCTTTGTGCCTTTATTATCGGGTATCTTTAGCACATTGGAAATACGCCTTTTAGTACCTTGTGAAGATGACAAGTAAGATTTGGCGTGACACTAGGAGCCTGTCGGACTTAGCTAAATCTACTGCAAATTCGACAGA
>DASQZP010000763.1:0-3887 GCA_035638655.1 Bacteroidales bacterium | reverse complement strand
GAGAAACTAAAAACCTTCGTTCAGTAGGGGTAATCTTTGTTCCTGATGACGGAAACTGCTCAATTACTTCTAATACGTTTTCAACTTCATCAATAAATATATCGCCAAGCCCGACAACTTGATCCTCATAATAACTGGCAGCTTTGAAAAATTCTTCTCGCGCTTCTGAATGAAATTTAATTGTCACTCTTGAATACGTTTTCTTGCTTCATTTAAAACTTCTGATGAAGAATGCAGGGAAGCCTCACCGGATTCGAGGGATTCTTTTCTTTTTTGAATTTCTTTAATCCAGGCTTCCTCGATATCTGGATCAATTTTGCCATGGATACTTTGTAATAATTTATCGGCTAAACGTGCTTTATCCTTCTTATTTAAGTTCAGAGCAGAATTTTCAATTTCTTTAATGTCGGTAATCATAGTAACGAAGGTTTAATTTACTCAAATGTAAGTATAACAATAGAGAACTGGAAGAATAAGCCAATTATTGTAGTGGGTATAACGACATTGCGCATAAGCTGCACGCGATGAAATGTTGATTTGTTAAATAATGAACGAAGAGTTAAAAAGCCAGAAAGTGGCAAGTCCTGGCGAGGCGTGTCCGCGTTAATGCGCTGGATCTTTCCCAAAAGGAGGTCCTCACTTAGATTAGCGATAATCAATCGTAACTAACTAAGGAGGACCTCATGATTCACGTAGGAATCGATTTACATACCACTAATATGGTTAATGTGGCTTTAAATGACAACGCAGAAGTAATTCGCCAGGCCAAGCTACCAACCACGGAGCGGTCGCTGGAGGATTTCTTCGGCGGATTTGGCGAGCCGATTCAGGCCGTGGTTGAATGCACCAGCAATTGGTATTGGCTGAGCGACTGGTGCCGGGCTAATGGAATCGAACTAACGCTGGCCCACGCGAAGATGGTCAAAGCCATCAGTTATGCCAAAGTCAAGACCGATAAAGTGGATGCGAAGACCCTGGCCGAGTTGCTTAAGGCTGATCTCATTCCGGAGGCCTACCAGGTGCAACACAATCGCCGGGAGCTTCGGGAGCTGACTCGCGGGCGCCTGCGGCTGATCCAGTGGCGGGGCAAGCTACAGTCGACGCTGTGGGGTCAGGCCATCAAATACAATGTGAAAATCAGCGGGACGCAATGGCGGCAGCTGGATAAGCTACAAGATTGGCTTGTCCCGCAATTGCCCCCGGCGGCGAGCCTGCAGGCCGAGCTGTTGATCGGGCAGGTCAGCCAGCTGCAGACCCAGATCCACCGGATTGAGGACGAGATTGACAGGCATGTACCCTTTGAGACCACCGCCGAGCGACTCATGGCCGTGCCGGGGCTGGGGAACGTAGGCGCCTGGACCATCTTGGCCGAGATTGGAGATATTAACCGATTCCCCTCTGCAAAGCAGTTTGTCAGCTATTGCCGGCTGGTACCGGGAGCCAAAGACAGCGGGGGCAGTTATCGCCACAAATCCGGCAACAAAGACGGGAATAAATACCTGCGGGCAGCCTTTGGGCAGGCAGCGGTTTCCGCCTATACCCATTACAAGGTGGTCAGGAAATTTTACCGCAAAATTAAACGCCGTAGTGGTCGCCCGGTAGCCCGAGCCGTGGTCGCCAAGGAACTGGCCAAAGGCGTCTGGCACATGCTAACCAAAGACGAACCATACAAAGGATTTAAGGGGCAATCCGTAAGGGCGGCCTCCCAAACCTGCTGGCCCCAGCCGATAAGCCCGAATGCCTAAGCGGGACACCAAGCCCGTGCGCTGGATTGGGACATCGGCCGGCTGGCCGGTTAAAGATCTGGGATAGTGGCTCCGCTGGAGCTACAGTCTCTGTCCATAGATGGAGAATAAGCCCGAAAAGGGGTTTGGATGCCGGCAGGTCCACCGACGCATAAAGCTTTGGAGGACAGGCAATCCGACCGCGATCACCAAAACCGGTTGCCAGCTATAGGTTTGAATAAGATTTATGAATGGATGCGAAAAGAAGAAGACTGGGTGAGGACTGTCTGCTTGACATTTTCCTTTTTAAAGGGGTTATGTGTTTTTTTAAGTTCGGGCTGCGATAAAAATAAGATACAAGCCATGTATGTTGGCTTCATTTTCAAAGTCAGATATCTTCTGTCTTAGCTCAACTAAATATCTTTTTATAGAAAAATCTTTCGTTACATTTATTCCAATATTACATCTTGTAATTTCCTCAACAAAATAACCCCATCTCGAAACATCTTTTAGAGAACAGAATTTTGTTAGAGTACGTTTTCCGCAGTTATCATACCAAGCTACTTTTTGGGAATTGGTATTTGGACGCCAAAACAGACAATGATGCAAAGCTTGCTTTTTTATTTCTCGATTTATAAATGTTGGCAAGCAATAGTAAATTTCTTGACTGTTTAGTACAAGATTAAATTGTCCTTTTGGAGAGCCAAAAGTCCATTTCAAACGATTAAAATCTAATTTCCCGACCCCAAGTTTAGCTTGTTTAAATTGTAATCCAACTATTTTACCATTAAAGGCAGTTACTTCGTCTGATGGCCAATCTGTTTCTATAGTGGGAGAGACAGCGAATATTTTTGCTTTAATATCTATTGAATCAAAGTAATCTTCGATTCCTCGAATGATCCATGCTTCATATTCACGTTCTAAGGGATGATTGTATTTGGTTGTAAGGAGCTGTAGCATTTCATTGCCTATTTTAATTTCTTCCCGCCGAGTATAATACCTGCTAAAGAAATAGCTATCTCTGCTTTATGATCCCAAGCGAATTTTCCTATTTTCTTTAAAAAAGTTTTTACCATAGCCTCTTTAACTTCTTCTTTAGTTTCATTGGTAATGAATTCCAATTTCATCCGAGCATATAAAGCATATTTCTTATCATCTGGTAGAATCTGAATTAAACGTGTAGTTAAATTTGGCAATCCATATCCTTCAAGTGCAGAAACTGGAATAATATTTCGTCTTGAAACATTTAGTGTTTCATAAATAAGATCTCGTTTTTTTGTAACATTTTTCCATTGACTGTCACTGGGACAATTAGTTTCGACATTCCATTCGCGGAAAGGTTCAATTTTATCTATTTGGTTTAATGCGAGTACAAGTGGATACTTATGTGCTTTATTTCCCAAGACCTTTTCATGAAAATGTTGATCTACTGATAAAGCTCTATCATCAGCTTTGACTACCCACAGTAAGCAATCTAATTTGGGTAACAAATTTTTATACAATTTTTGGTATAAGTGATCCTTTTCGACCGATTCGCCTAAGCCGGGCATATCAATTAATTTGATACTTGATTCAGCCCCAATGTTTAGTATGTATTCGTTTGGTTCTCTTGTGCAGGCCTCAACATCGTTGACTTCAGCAACGTCTTCCCCGAAGAGAGCATTACATAAACTTGATTTACCTACGCCGGTTTTACCAAAAATGCCGATTTTAGGTATATAGTTAATTATTTCAGCTTCAATGCTATTTACGAACTGATCGAAAGTCTCCTTTTCAACCTTAATCCCTTCTTTCTCTAGTCTTCGAAGTATTTCTTCAATATTGATTCTGTTTTTCATGCTATACCCCTTTTAGATTTTTAATGATTACTTTTTCTCCTGAAAATGCTCAGTTCAGGGATTATTTTTAAAACACATAACGACATTGCGCATAAGCTGCACGCGAATGAAATGTTGATTTATTAAATAATGAACGGAGAGCTAAAAAGCCAGAAAAGTGGCAAGATCTGGCGAGGCGTGTCCGCTTGAATGCTATGACTTTTTCAAGTGTTATGCCGCATTTTTTTGCCGATTAAATCGGGATTCATAATCCTGGCGATAAGGCTCACCACTATTCCAGATGGCACAGCAAATTTTAATCATTTTGTTAATCAGGTTATTTCGG
>DASQZP010000762.1:0-3262 GCA_035638655.1 Bacteroidales bacterium | reverse complement strand
GATTAAAACAAAATCATTTAACACATCTGAGAATACCATTACTATTCCGGACCCGGGCCTGTATATCCTGAAAATTACAAGTGACGGAGCAACTAAATTCTTCAGAGTAATTAAAACGAAATAGCACAACAAGCTATCTCTGAAGTTGAATAGTTAGTTAATTTAATTGATTAAGGGCTGCTGAAAAAATATTCAGCAGCCCTTTTTATTTTAATCTTAGATGCGAACCCATATAAATTGCAAATTTTTGGCATGGATTCGTAAATTATATGAAAAGTCCCAAAGTCATATCTTTTTACAATAATTCTTTAACACCGGAACATTATAACTTCAGTACTTTATAAGTTTCCGGTGCAACATAATTTATAAGACAAAATATAGTAACAGGTTCAAAGAACTATTATCCGGACACTTGACTTTATTGACAGACTCTAAATATGGTGTTTTTTAATATGAGCTTCGACAAGAGAATTGAAAATCAGATAATAAAGCATTACAATCATGGCTGGCGAATTTGTATCAGGTAATTGCCGAATCTGTGAACATACAAGAAAAATCAAGATCAATACCTTAGAGAAATAAATTTAATAATCTAAAACTATATTAGTATGAAACGAAAAAATCTACTATTGAATTTTTGGTTAATGCTAATGCTCTTTGGAGCCATTAGCTCACCAACAGTCTTTGGACAGACTGCAACATTAACACATTCCTACACATTTGAAGATGGTACAGCCAATGATGTAGTCGGTAGTGCTGATGGTGTTTTGCAGGGAGATGCTACCGTTGCAAACGGTGCTTTAACACTTTCAGGGACTGGCTATGTATCATTACCGGGAAAGGATATTAACATACCGTCCTATAGTAGTTTATCTATAGAAACAGTGTTTAAACAGGCACCGCCATCTACAGGTATAACAGACCAAATGACTGTGATATATGCATTTGGAGAAACTAATCCTGATGTCGACTGGATGGGTATTAATTATTTGCTTTGGCAGCCAACCAGGCAAGATAATGCCAATGCGAGGGCCTCTATTTCCTGTGGCAATACCGGAGATCCCTGGGCTACAGAAGATGGAGTGAATGCACCTGAGATTGCAGATACTATTACTCATTATGCTGTTACGGTTCTTAATAGTAGTGAGATAAGGCTATATATTGACGGTCAACTGATCGGAACTTCAACCCTGACCGGTTCAAATGCCTTAGACAGTATAAGTGCTGATACTGCATACATTGGTAAAGATGTTTATCCTGGGGATCCGCTATGGCAGGGTTCTGTAAAGGAAATGAATATTTACGAAGGTGAACTGGATGCGGCCACTATTACACAACATGCTAAAGATTATCTGGGCGCTACCTTTACTGATGCTACACTTGATACCTTGTATGCAAATACCGGTGTAATGGATCCTGCATTTGATCCGGCTACAGATTTATATCAGCTTTCAGTACCATATGGCACTACATCAATCCATTTAATTGCATTGCCAAAAGTCAGCGGAGCAACTGTTTCAATGGTGGACGGATTGGGTAACGAGTATACAGGAAACGATACAATAGGCTTTACAGGAGACGGAATTGATCTGGAAATTGATGTTACTGCACTTGACGGAACAACTCAAAAAGCATACTACCTGTCTATCTTCACTGATAACTCAGCCAGTGCAGCTACCCTTTCTTCCATTAATCTTTCTGCAGGTAACCTGACTTCAGATTTTATCCCTGACTCATTAAAATATACAGCTGTTGTTCCTTACGGAACCGCCTCGGTAGAAGTAACGGGTGTACCAACATGGGATAAAGCAACGGTTACCGGAGGTGGTGCAGTTGACGTTTCAAGCGGTTCCGCTACAACCTCTATCACTGTCACCTCTGAAGACGGCACAAAGACACTGGAATATACACTGGATATTTATGTTTCAAAAGTTACCACCGACACATATTACTATATCCAGCATGAAGCATCCGGTCTGGTTGTTGGTGAAAGTGGTGATACTTATGATCTGATAAGACTTTATCATCCATTGTTAAATGAAAAATCCCAGTTATTTAAATTTGTCGACAGCGGTGTGGCAGGTCAATATTACCTGATGAACCAGAACAATAACTACCTGACGCTTACTGCAGATCCTACCTGGGATATGATAATGACCCCAACCCTTACACAGGATAAAGACAGTTGCCGTTTTGTTCTTGATGAATTTGAACCCGGAAGATTTAAAATCCAGTCTGTGGCAAGGATGTCAACCGACAATTACAATATGGGTACTAATGATACCAATGTCGGGACTGGTGTATATTCAGATAAATGGCCGGATAACGACCTGGCTATCTGGAACATTAAGGCACCCAATGAAGTTGTGGATCCTTATGATACTTATTTGTCAAGCCTGAGTGTTAATGGTGTTTCAATCAGTCCTTCATTTGATCCTTTTACAACAGAATATTATGTTACCCTGCCTGTCGGTACAAATTCAATAGATATAGCTGCTGTTCCAAGAGATGCAACTTCGACGGTTGCCGGTACAGGAACCATGGACGTTTCTGACGGAGAAGGAACAATAACAATCACAATTACAGCTACTGATGCATCTTATACCCGGGATTACGTCATACATTACCTGTCAGATACTCCTCTTACGCTGACACATTCCTATACATTTGCTGACGGAACTGCTAAAGACGTAGTAGGTAATGCTGACGGAACTGTTCATGGCGGAATGATTTCAAAAGGTATGTATACTGCCTCCGCCAATGGTGAATATATTTCGCTCCCGGCTGAACAAATTGCCATCAACACCTATCCTACTGTTACAGTTGAAGCTTATCTCCAGGATGTAGATACTACCACGAATGATGCAAACACGATGATTTCTTATTTTGGAAATACTACTGTTGATAATTATGGTACTGACTATTTTTTCACTTCATTAAAGGCTCGTGCAGCCATCAGTTGTCTTAATCCTTCAAGCCCATGGTCAGCAGAATCAGGAGTGAGCAGTGTTAATATTCTGGATGATGGTCTTGCACACCATATAGTAAGTGTATTGAACAATGATTCAATCAGTTTCTATGTTGATGGATTATTTGCAGGCGCCGATTCTACATCCGATGCCAATAAGGTATATAATATCAGCAACGCCCTGGCCTACCTCTGCAAGTCAGGGTACACAGGAGATAAAACATGGCTTGGCCAGATTCTTGAATTCAATATTTACAGCGGACAAATGGATGCCCAGACTGTTGCAACTCGTGC
>DASQZP010000761.1:0-3750 GCA_035638655.1 Bacteroidales bacterium | reverse complement strand
TTCTTTCATACCGGCATCATTTTCTAAAGCTAACATTTTCCATTTTCTGTTTTCACCACTTTGAGTTGCACCGGAAAACTTTTCGTCATTCATATCAACTCGTTTCGAGAACTTAAATATATTATCCACTAAAGTCTTTTTATGCTTCTCTAAATACTCTCCGTTTAATTCCTTGACTAAGAAGTCAACATCAAAGTCTTCATCTTCAGAACCGAATGCGCCGGTTTGCTTTGCAAGTTCCATTGTTTTTGGATCAGGAATAATTCCCTTGAACTTCATATAAGCAGAGCGGAAATCCTCTAGTTCATTTTGTGCATCAGAGACTAACCGGTCATAAGCATTTTTTAATTCTTTTACTCGGACAAAATCACCTTTCTTTGCATCGTTATTAATGACTTCGACTAAAGGTACTTCTGAAAATCCATGCTGCATTATTGGTTTCTCTTGTGATTCATCTAATTGAAATACATTCTTTTCGTTTGTCTTTTCAATGTAGAATCTTACATCCGTTTTATCATACCACTCGATAAACCATACTTTAGTTTTTTGTTTACCTTGCTTCGTAAAGTCTATAACTTCCATTTGATAATATACCATTGCATATTCTAACTCTCCGTTTGTGCGATTGTAAACATAAGCAACCTCCCACGGAGCTAAAGCAGTAACCCTTTCAAACCCTTGTTTATCAATGTAACATAACCGCCCGGACGTTCCACAAATCGAAGTATATAAAGCCGTCTCTAAATCTAAGTCGTCTAAATTATTGCGATGTTTGAAGTCCTTGTATTCCTTTTGGGTCTTTTCGTTTACTTCACCTAATTCCGTAACTATAGGTTTACCAAAGGTGTAAGTAATACCTTGGTCTACTATCATTGAAAAGAAATCATTTGGTATTTTATTATTCGCTTTGTAGTCGGGAACGCCTACTGGTCTTTTACGATTAAGTATCTCAACCTCTCCGTCATATTCCTCATAAAGCTTTTGAGTGTCTATTCTGAATTGAGTGTTTTCTTTAATAATGTCATTGAATACTTCGCTCATTATTCGTGCATCGGTATAATCTAAGAGCTTAATAATATCTTGACTGGTCATATAGTCCTCTGTTTTGCGTAAAAATAAGAAATCCCTTTTCTAAGCGAACTATAAAAAGTAAGGGAGTTATATGGATTGTAAAGCAATTAATTTCTTTTCCTTCTCGTATTTCATCCAATTACAATAAACAAGAGAATCCATCCTATCCGGTGAGCGTCCGATAGATGCTTTAATTTCATCTTTTTTAGTTACCGTTATTACACCGTTTGGAGTTTCGTAATCGACTGATAATAATTCCTCTTGTAACTTTTCATCAAACGGAACCTTTAAGGTTGCTAAGTCTAATCTTAACTGCCAGTACATTTGACAACGGATATTCTGGAACTTCGCAGTAACTTTTTTACCTAATACTTTTTCGAGTGCTTTCCTACCAGATTGAATAGGTATTAATTGCACTCCAATTTCTTTTTTGTTTTCGTCTAAGATTTCTCTGTTAGTTCTTTTCTGTTTTAAGATATCATAAACTCCCGAACCAATACCATCGGCATCAATACCGACTTTTGACGGTTTATACGCCGTAATATATCTCAATGTTTTTTCAGCAACTTCCGTTACATCTAATCCTTGTTTCATTATTTGCTTAAAATTACCACCTTGATTTATAGTCCAACAAGTAGAGTCCTCTCCGAACCTTGCAACGTCAACCGCGATATGGCAGTAATCTAATTCCGTTTTTTCATCAGATTCCATTGCTTTTTGAATTGAGCTAAATGTAAATAGACCTTCCTCTGAATCTGTCGGGAACTTACCTAATATTTTCCACCTAAACAGATTATTCGGTTTGTAAATCTTACCTTCAAAATCAAACGTGCTTAATTCGGGATCGTGATTCTCTACAGGTTCGCACCATTGATCTAACTTTTCTTTAACCCAATTATAAGACACCGCACCGGATATTATTTCTTGTTTCTCAATTACATTCGGATGGCTTAAACAGCTAATCGGAATTACACTCCTTTTTTTCTCTTTTGAATGCTTATGGAAAGGGACGTTTATCATTGACGGATTGCCGATGCTTAAAACTCTTGCTTCTTTGTTTGAAGCAACTCCGTCTATCGCTTCCCAAATAGCCGGATGTACTCCACAAGCTTCGTCAACTATTACTAATATTCTGCCTTGATGGTAGCCTTGGAAGTTTGTAGCTGAATCTGATTCATTACCGATTCTTACACTTATTCCCATTCCGAACCATTTCGGACGAAGTACGTATTTGTCAGTCAACATCCGCCCGCCTAAAAAAGTGGCAGCATTAATGTAAAAGTTTCGGATTTCAGCCCAGAGGATATTCGTTACTTGTGTTTTGCTCGGTGCTGTTGATAATACGATTGTATCGGGGTAAGGTACTAAGTATGCCAAAAATATAGCTGCTGAAATGTAAGTCTTGCCAACTGCATGACCGGAAGGTACTTCTGTATATTTATTGCTCCAAACGGATTCTATAATTTGATTCTGTTCTCTCGTGATATTTTTCGCTCCCAAAATATTCGGGATAAAATAAAACGGGTCTTGCAACTTCTTTTTTAACTGTTGTTTTGTCATTAGTTTCTATTTGTAGGCGGGCTGCTATTCCAAAAGTTTACATCTGTGGGATGTCCGGTATCCCCAGCTTTCAAATAGGGTTCCGCATTTACGACATTTTAACCACTCCCTTTTATTCATATCAAATATAATCTTTAACCCTTTCTCAATTGTTTCACCATTATTAAAACCTCTCGGCATAACAAAGTCATTATTCCGTTTCATCTTCTTCCATTAGATCACGTATTGACTTTTTGAATCCTAAATCTATTTCACTTGATTCTTTCCATCCTTCTAAAATTTGCATCCATAACTTGATTGCCCTCACATCACCGCCGATACATTGTCTTGCAAGCGAAGCTATAACGTCTGGAGTTAATACTCTCATAGTGTCCGATTGTGGAGTAAACTGCAGTTCGTTTACGTGGCTTCTTATAGTCTCAAAATGTAAACCCGTTTTATCCGCAAGCTCAACTAATTTCGGTTTTCTGCCGGTCTCGTTAAAGATTTCGAGAAAGGCGTTGCGTACTAAAACATTATTAAACTCAAAGTCTTTACGCTTAGATGTTTTGTTGTTTTTTGTTGTTTTTTTAATAGTCGTTTTCATATCTCAACCCAAGCCCAAGTTTTCCCGTCACTAATACTATAAATTTGGCTTTCGTCAACTGGGTAATCTTTTGCAATAGCTGTTCTTTTTTCTCCGTTCCTTATTCTCACCTTGATTTCTATAACCTGTTCTTTCGTTAGTTTGCTAAAATAGTGCTTTTCGCCCTTGCAAACATTCGCTCTGTTGTTATCAATCTTGTGCATCAAGTTCATTCTTGGACTTACCCACTCCAAATTATTTTCTTTATTGTTACATCTATCGAAGTCAATATGGTTAACTTGTGTAAACTCTTGAGGATTAGGATTTTCGACAAAGTTCAATGCTACTAATCTGTGTATGCTACAACATTTTATTTTGCCGTTTTTGCAAAGCTGAACGTTTGGGTATCCATTGCGCTTGCCTTGTTTCAAGACTTTACCAAGTGACATAAATGTTTTACCGTTCTTAGTCTTTATTTCTCTATCAAGAGACTTAGCCCTACCGAAATTCGATATTTCGTAAGCCCCTGTGTAATCTGTCTCTTTTGTTATTAT
>DASQZP010000760.1:0-5185 GCA_035638655.1 Bacteroidales bacterium | reverse complement strand
CGTGGCGATCTATGGCACAGGAAGCTGGTCACTGATCAGCGGATCGGGAGAAATAAGCGACAGCAGCCAGTACAATACAGAGATTGAAGATATGGATGTTGGCAAAAACACTTTCCGGTGGACCATTACAAAGAATAAGTGTGTATCATCCGGTGAAGTTACCATTACCAATAACCTCCCGGTAAATGTTGATGCAGGGATGAATCAGACCGTATGTTCCGATTCAGTGGCACTGCATGCAAACCCGCCATCGATTGGTACAGGTCATTGGGCTGTATTGTCCGGATCAGCAAGGTTTAAGGATCCGTCAGCCTTCTCTACTCCTGCTTACGAGATCTCTCAGGGCATCAACATCTTCAGCTGGACTGTAAGCAGTCATGACTGCAGCATTACTGACACCATCTATGTGACCAGCAACATGCCTACAAAAGCCGCAGCAGGGGCTGATCAGATTCTGTGTGCGAACAATGCCACGCTTTCTGCCAATGAGCCTGTTTATGGTGAGGGAAGCTGGGCAGTGATTTCCGGCAGTGGCACACTGGCAGACAAGACACAGTCAATCACCGATATCACGAAGCTGGGAAACGGCACCAATATCCTGAGATGGACGATCGAAAACAAAGGCTGTCAGTCCTGGGATGAGCTCAAGCTGGTAAATAACCTGCCAACCCAGGCTGATGCCGGGCGTGATGCTGTGCTATGCGGTGATTCACTCAGGCTATTTGCCAATACCCCGGTGATTGGAACAGGAAGCTGGTTGCTCATCTCAGGAGACGGCAACATCCTGTCACCCCTGGAAAACCAGACAAGGATTACCAACCTGGGCTTTGGAAAGAATACCTTCAGATGGATCACTACCTACGCAAACTGTGTAACCACGGATGATGTAGTGGTTACCAATAATAAAGCAGAGGTAAATGCCGGTATTGATCTGGAGGTTTACACCTCTTTTACCCGTTTGATAGGAAATGCGCCGCTGCGCGGAGAGGGAACATGGAAGGTAGCCGGAGGTTCAGGAATACTGCAGGATCCAAATAATTTTGACACACAGGTAACCAGCCTGAGTGCCGGTACCAATACCTTCACCTGGAATATTGAAAACAATGGTTGTGTGGCTACAGATGAAGTAAAGGTTACCTATTACCAGATGCCTGTCGCAGATTTTTATCCCACTGCTGCAGAAGGTTGTCCGCCCATGGAAGTTACTTTTGTGAATAAGTCGATTGGCGGATCACCCTACAACTGGGACTTTGGTGACGGAGCAACTTCTGATCAGACCAACGTGGTACATACGTTTACCGAACCCGGAACTTACAAAGTGATGCTTACGGCGACAGCCCCCGGCTCAAAAACAGTAACCAGGGATACATCCATTATCGTACATGAAAAACCAACAGCAGATTTTGAGTTTGCACCTGAAGAAGTGTATGTACCCGGTCAGCACCTGAGGTGCTACAATTATTCATCGCTGATGGATTCGTGTGAATGGGATTTCGGGGATGGCAACAAATCCTTTGAATTTAACCCAACCTATAACTATGCGGATACGGGTTACTTTGACCTGTCACTTATTGTAATCAGCAAATATGGTTGTCGGGATTCCCTTACCCTAAACAATGCCGTCCATGCAAAATCGAGAAGTAAATTACAGTTCCCGAGCGCGTTTACACCGGGTATCTATGGCTCTACTGATGGCCATTACAATACCAGTGACAGAAGTAATGATGTCTTCTACCCTATCGTAGTAGTAGGCGGCCTCCAGTCGTATCACATGCAGATATTCAACCGCTGGGGTGTTATGCTGTTTGAAAGCAACGACATATCTATTGGCTGGGACGGTTATTACAGAAATAAGATGCTGCCCGAGGATGTATACATTTATAAGATCAGCGGGAGATACAATGACGGAGAGCCGTTCAGTATCGTTGGTGATGTGTTGCTGATGAGAAAATAAAAGAAGAATAGCTGGTAACCCGAGAAGAATGATTTTTTAATATGAGAACAATAAAACTAATAATAATAATTGGATTCCTCACTACCGGCATTGTGTGCGGGCAGGATCCCCAATTCAGTCAGTTTTACGCGAACCCGCTGTATCTGGCTCCATCGTTTGCCGGAAGCACGGCCGGGTCGCGTGTTGCAATGAACTATCGCGACCAGTGGCCCAATCTTGCCGGGCGGTTTGTCAGCTATTCATTATCGGCCGATCATTATTTTCCAAAATACAACAGCGGGCTGGGTATTCTTGCGCTCAGGGACCAGGCTGGCGGAGGTAAGCTGAATACTACCAATATTGGTTTACAGTATTCGTACAAGATCCAGCTCAATAACCGCTATTACCTGCAACCTGGTATTCAGGCCTATTATACGATGCAACGAATTAATTTTCAGGATCTGACTTTTGCTGATCAGTTTCTGGGAGACCAGTTTCTTGGTTCTTCCGTTGAAACACCACCGGATAATAAGATTAATCACATTGACTTTTCCACCTCATTGCTTGCTTACAGTGATTTTGCCTGGGCCGGTTTTAATTTCGACCACATGATGAAAATCAGCCAGTCACTGGCTGACGATTACCGCTATGCACCGGTAAAATTGTCGGTATTTGGCGGAGCTAAGATCATGCTGAAGGAAAGACTTCAGAGTAAACTGAATGAAAGTCTGACCCTCGCCTTTAACTATAAGACACAAGCCAGTCAGAACCAGCTTGATATGGGAGCCTATTATTACAAATTTCCGTTTATTGCAGGATTATGGTACAGGGGGATTCCCGTGTTCAGCAAAACGGTGTCACATGATGCCATTACCCTGCTCATTGGCTACAAACATGATAACTTCAGCTTTGGTTACAGCTACGATCTCACGATCGGGAACCTGATCACCTCTACGGGTGGCGCCCACGAACTTTCGTTGCTGTTTACTTTTGACCAGGGAGCGCATGCTACCGGGGCACATACCCGCAGCAAGAGAATGGGAGCAGTGCCCTGTCCTGAGTTTTAAGCAGAAATATAATGAAGTTTTCCTTTTAGCGTATAAAACTTGAGTGTACTCCGAAAAGCCGATACCAAGATTTTCAGCTACTTTTTGCCCTGAGCCCTAAAGGGTAAAGTAGCTGAAAATCAAGCTTCCTGACTTTAGGGTTAGGAGCAAATTCTGATTTTCAGTTACACTTAATAAAGTACTTTTCGGAGTGGACACAATCTTATTTTTATTGAAATTACATTTTTCTAAACAAAGAGGCGATTTAAGCGTTTCAATCACAAACTGTTTAAACATTTCTGTATGTTACCCAAAAAGGTATTTACGTTTCTGCATGATTTACAGCAAAATAATGACCGTGAATGGTTCAATGCCAATAAGTCTGTTTACCAGGAGGCAAGAAAGGCATTTGCCGACTTTATAAACCTCACCATCAACGAAATTCGGAAATTCGACAAGGATATTAACGGGATTGAAGCAAAGGACTGCATGTTCCGCATTTACAGGGATGTAAGATTTTCACACGACAAATCGCCTTACAAAACCAATTTTGGAGCCTATATTGCGGCCGGAGGACGAAAAAGCATGTACGCGGGTTATTATGTGCATCTTGAACCTGGTGCTCCCATGTTGGCTGGCGGACTTTACATGCCACCCCCGCCACAACTGAAAATCATACGTCAGGAGATTTATGAGAATATTGATGAGTTCAGGGAGATCATTGAAGATAAGAACTTTAAACAGTACTTTGGAAGTTTAACCGGTGATCAGCTAAAAAAAGGACCACGGGATTTCCCTGCTGATTTTCCGGATATTGACCTGCTGAAATTTAAAAGTTATAATGTAGTTCGCGGATTAACTGAAAAGGATGTTGAATCAGACAATATTTTAGAGATGGTACACAATACATTTAAGGCGATGTATCCGTTGAACCGTTTTTTCAATTATGCACTGGAGAATGCAGCTGTTTAGTTCTGCTTTAACAGATTACCCAGACTTGATTTTTCGCCTTTTCCTGCCCCATCCCTAAAGGGTGAAAGCCGAAAAATCAACCCGTTCTCTTCAGGGTAAAGGGTAAATCGGGATGATTTTGACAATTTCTTTTAAATGTGTCAAAGTACAATTAGGCACATTCTGAAAAACAACAGCTTATGGAAATTATCATACTTTTTTTTCTGCTGCTTATTATCGCCTGGTGGTATTGGTTATACCGGAGCAATAAGGCTGATTATAAACCAGCCCTACACAAAAAAAATAGAGATCTTCTGTCTTTTTCTACGCCGGCCAGACAGGAAGATGTCATCAGGATGATTTCAAAATTTGCCGGAGAGTTCGGGTACAGGATTCAGTACCTGTCGTTAAATGAAGGAATTATCATTCTGGCTGACCAGGTAACAGCTTTTAAACCTGCCTTCTATTATCCCATTTATATAACCCAGCAATTGCATGCCAGTACGGAAGTTGAAGTAGGTTGTTTGTCCCGTTCACCATGGGCAAATGGAAAACTAAAAAAACGTTTACATGAGCAGTGTTACTATTCCATATTCGGTGCATTACTAGCCTCCGGATCTAAAGTAGAAAAATGATTTATCCTTCACAGTTCGGGGGGGGCGGCAAGGGGAGGAATATTAATTTAAAGTAATATGAAAAAACAATCCATTGAAAAGTCTATGTTTTTTAATGCTTCTCCGGAAATCTTTAGAAAAGCAGAATACTTGAGAAATAATATGACAGAAGCAGAAAAACTACTTTGGAACCGGTTGAGAAAAACCCAACTTGGGGTAAGGTTTAAAGCACAGCAGCCAGTAAACCAATTCATTGTTGATTTTTATTGTCATAAAGCAAAACTTGCCATAGAAGTTGATGGAGATAATCATAAATATAATCAAGAATATGATCAAGGGAGAGAGGCTGAGATAAAAAAATTCGAAGTCAAAATAATTCGATTCACAAACAAAGAGATATTTGAAGATTTGAATAATGTTATTGAAAAAATTAGATCAAACATATAGAAGACTCATCGCTCTGCCCCCTTCCCCCTAAAGGGGGCTCCGCGCCGTTTAAATATACAGTTCCGGTTACAATTGCGGGCTGACCCCTTTAGGGGATCAAGGGGCTGCGGGGGGAGAAATTTTATGATTACTTTTTAATTTAATATTTTAAATCTTAAACACTAATTTAGGATTAAAATCTGACGGTCATAATT
>DASQZP010000759.1:0-4574 GCA_035638655.1 Bacteroidales bacterium | reverse complement strand
TAAAATCACGGGTAGTCGTGATTAATGGTGAAATCAACCAGGAGTTGGCCGGAAATGTGACTTCTCAATTAATTGCTCTTGCCTCTCAATCCAATGAACCGATAACATTGTTCCTCCATTCACAAGGTGGACATGTGGAGTCAGGTGATTCCATCCATGACATGATACGATTTATTAATGCAAGGGTTCGTATCGTCGGTAACGGCTGGGTGGCGAGTGCCGGAGCCATTATTTATGTATCAGTACCGGTTGAGGATCGTTATTGCCTGCCCAATACCCGTTTTTTGCTGCACCAGCCGAGTGCAGGTGTTAAGGGGAGCGGCAGTGATATAGCCATCGAAGCCGAAGAAATTGTTAAAATGCGTCATCGGATCAATGAGATTTTAGCAGCAGGAACCAACCGGCCACTGGAAAAAATCGAGGAAGATACCCAGCGAAATTTCTGGCTGACTCCCGGGGAAGCCGTGGAATATGGTTTAGTTGGTAAAATCATCGAAAAGATTTCCGAGGTGGATTGAATAATTAGAATAATATTTGCAATGTGCGCTCACCAATTGAGTGCTACGAATATAGATGGTGATACCTCCCCTTACCCTAAAATATGAATACTTATTCTCTCTGAATTCTTATCCAAAATCCCTGCGGTATGTCCTTCGCCTTTTATGAAGCTTATTATCATATTTGTGCCATAACGCCTGTATCGCCTTATTCTCCTCCAGTTCCGGATTGGTTTCCACCTCTTTGATGCCCCGGCGAATAAACAACTCGTTCATCTCTTTAAATATAATAGCTGTTAAGCCTTTATTCTGATATTCCGGTTTGATCCCGATCAAATAGAAAGCCGCCTTATCATGAGAATATTGGGTACGTATCAGGTGAAACCACCCAAATGGCAGTAATTTACCCTTTGCCCGTTGTAAAGCTTTAGCGAAAGACGGCATTGTAATGGCAAAAGCAACGATCTCTCCATCCTTGTCAACCACACAATTGATGAATTCAGGCTGGATATACCTAAAATATTTTTTCTTATAATAGGCGATTTGTTCCGGCTGAATAGGCACAAACGTACTGAGCTGGCTGTATGTCTGATTGATCAGCTCAAATATTTTGTCTACATGACCAATAATTTCGTTTTTATTTGAGAAACGTAGCACTTTCAAATTGTATCTATCCTGAATCTTACCGGCAAACTGCATTACTCTTTCATTCGAACCTTTTTCCGGGACTTTAATTTTATATTCAACCCATTCTTTTTCTTTCACAAACCCCAATTGTTCAAAATGCTTCCTATAATATGGTAAACCGTACCATGTAATCATGGTATTGAGTTCCTCGAATCCGTCAACCAGCATACCTGCTTTATCCATATTCGAAAAACCCACCGGCCCTTCCATAAACGTCAGGCTATGCTTTCGGCCAACCTTCTCAACTTCACCAAGCAGGGCCTTTGTCACTTCGATATCATCGATGGCATCGAACCATCCAAAACGAATCTTTGGTACTTGTTGATCACGGACTTCTATCCAATTAATAATTGCAGCAATTCTGCCGACCGGTTTACCATCACTAAAAGCCATGAAAAAATGTGCCTCGGCATTGTTGAAAACCGGATTTTTATCGCGGTCAAAAACCTCCAGTTCTTCACTGATCAACGGCGGGACCCAATAGGGATTTTTTCCAAATAGCGAAAATTGAAACTTAACAAAGTCCTCAAGCTGAGAAGCCGTTATCATTTCCTTAATAATAATCATACTCGTTCTTTCCTGTTCAAACCTATATCTTCCTAATAGTATCTTTAAAAGCGGAAATCATGATAAAATTTATTACCAACCCTTTTGTCGAGACTCTCCTTAAACTGATAGTTCGATTGGCAAAATCTCTCTTCCGCATCTCTTTCATGATTAAATTGTCTTATTAATGAATTAATTGGAAATCTGCCTTTTAAAATAATTTTATGCAAAAAATATTTTGGTAATTTTAAATTGCAAATATTTGTCAGATAATAAAAATTGGCGCTTATAAAAAATATAAGATCATTATATACTGACAGGTTGCGTATCTCATCCCTAAAATAACCCTTTTAAAAAGGGCCATAATTCATTGATAAGATAACTCCGAACGTTTTGCAGGCCCCTGATAGTTAAGTAATGTGATATCCTTTTGGGAATGTGAGCAACTTACAAATTATTTAAGGTATTAAAAACCTGACCATGAACAGCAGAGACCGATAACGAATGATCGATGAATAATTATTCATTACCTGTTCTACATTATTTACCGAATGTGGAAGGCTTATATATTAAACATATAAAACAAAATGTGATTATTATTTATTGTAAAGCAGGTTTCGTCTTTCAATCCTTGTTGTTTTATTTTCATACTACATGATTTGATCGATTGATTTACGTGAAAATTATCAGTTTGCAAGGGATATCACAGATATAAAAGAGACCAGGTATTTTAATAAATCTTGCAGCACTTTCAACTTTAACAGGGGCAAAACACTATGAAAATCATTCCATTGTTACTTAAAGAATTTGACCAAGAAGCAGAAATAACACGCAAGTTTCTCAATAGAGTGCCGGTTGAGAAATTTGAGTGGCAACCGCATAAGAAAAGCATGAAATTGAAAAATCTTGTTGTTCACATTGCAGAATTACCGGGTTGGGTTGCAATGGGCCTCAACACGAATGAAATGGACTTTGCCGCAAGCCCATATGAGCCTACACCCGTCAGCAGTTTAAAGGAGTTATTGGAACTTCATCAGACATCAATCGATAATGGCAGAACAGCATTAGAGCAAGCTGAAGAAGATGATTTGCGACCTACCTGGAAGTTAAAAAATGGTGGACAGGTATTAAGCGTAATGACTAAATATGAAGTGATCCGTCATTCGTTCAGCCAGACCACCCATCACAGGGCACAACTGGGTGTCTATCTGCGCCTTTTGGATGTCCCGGTCCCGGGCAGTTATGGTCCAAGCGCGGATGAACCCGGGATGTAGATAAGAAAAAACAACATTAAGGTCATTACGTGAACTCTTGGACGAAGTGACGAAAGAATCCCCGTGAATTTCGGGGTAATCACCTGCCGTATTTATACTTATACATATGAACAACGGCAGGTGATTGCCGCGTCGATCATTCCGCATCCACTTTACCCTCTTCTCGCATTGACAAAATCTTCAATTTTTATTTGGTCATTGAAAATCTATGGGATAAAAAAAAGCCTATTCATATTCAATCAATTACGAAGGTGATTTTTAAATTTGTTACCTTAAACTTCGGTACTATTTATTTAATGTTTTAATTTACAATTCGTATGGACGGCTCTGATTTTAATTACGAACTTTATTTCGATTTGTCACCGGATTTATTATGTATAGCCGGTTACGATGGGTATTTCAAAAAAATAAATCCGGCTGTATCAAAAATATTGGGCTATTCCATGGAAGAATTATATTCCAGGCCCATAAATGATTTCGTTTATGAGGAAGATAAGACTGTCACCTCAAAAGTCCGTAAAGATCTCATATATTCGAAACCATTATATAATTTTGAAAACAGGTATGTGGCTAAGAGCGGCGATGTCGTTTGGCTGACATGGACCTCCTTCCCCATTGAAAAAGATAAAGTGATTTTTGCCATTGCCAAAAACATTACGCATAAAAAGAAACTGGAAAATGAAAGAAATACCCTTCTCACGAATCTTACAAAGATCAATAAGGAACTGAAACAATTAAATTATACCACTTCTCACGATTTAAGATCACCCGTAAACAGTTTATTATCAATTTTCGATCTAATTGATATAAACAAAATCAGTGACGATGAAACGGTGGAATTGATCCGGTTTATAAAAACGGCAGGAGAACAATTAAAAGAGACTCTTGATAATTATGTGGACATTTTAAGTGAGAAAAACAGTCAAAATGTAAAATTGGAGGAAGTATCTTTGAACCAATGCCTGCAGTCGGTTCTCCAGTCCATTGAAACATTAATAACCATCTCACAAGTGACTATAAGCACGGATTTTTCCCGTTTCCATACTGTTTCATTTAACAATGCATACATGGAAAGTATATTCCTGAACCTGATCACCAATTCCATTAAATATGCGAGGCCGGATCATCTTCCTGTCATCACCATTCATACTGAAAAAAAGAATGGGATCAACCGGTTAATATATGCTGATAATGGTTTAGGTTTCGATTTGAAGAAAGTAAATGATAAGATTTTCGGACTGCATCAAACATTTCATAATCGTTCAGACAGTAAAGGAATCGGACTCTATTTGGTCTATAACCATATCACAAGTTTAGGCGGTAAAATTGAGGTTGAAAGTGAAGTGAATAAAGGGACGAAATTTATTATTTCGTTTGCGGAAAAATAATAGAAAGCGGACATCACAGATGAGGCAGTTTTTAGCGATTTATTTTCCAACTATTGTTAATCGGTGCATTACGAGGCACTTTACGAAGTGGTAATCCTCATTACGATGATTCTTCAGAATACGAGAACTATGGTATTTTATTTCAATATGATTATGAACTATTAAAAATTCGAAAAATCCTT
>DASQZP010000758.1:0-2926 GCA_035638655.1 Bacteroidales bacterium | reverse complement strand
AATTCCAAATATAAAATTTACTCACATATAAATGCTTCATGCCCTACATGTGTTAGTGATATTTTGTTATGGGACAATATAATTTCAGATTTTGAAAAGTTTAAGGTCCCTGTTATCTTAATATGTGAATCAGATGATAATTTTGATCTATTTGAATATATTATCGAAACAGGGGAGATAAAGAGTTTTTCGTTTCCATTTTTTCTTGATTTAAAAAGTGATTTTTATGTTCAAAACAAATTTATGAAAGAATCATCTCAATTTGAGACTGTTTTGACTGACAGTAACAATATTATTCTGCTATTGGACATTTCGGTGATGTTGACCCCCGTTTCGGTGATATTGACCCCCCTTCACAGAAAATGGTTCAAAGAACAGAAAGTATGACAATATTACACTTTTTTTCTTAGACTCTCTCCTTTTAATTCAATGCGGTGGGAAGTGTGCACCAGACGATCTAAAATGGCATCGGCAATGGTCTCTTCCCCGATGATATGATACCAGCTTGCAACAGGCAGCTGGCTTGCAATTATAGTTGCTTTTTGTCCATGCCTGTCTTCTATGATTTCCAGCAGGTCCATTTGTTGTTGTTTTTCAAGATTAGTCAATCCGAAGTCATCAAGGATTAACAAATCGGTTTTCGTGAGCTTCTCGAAAAGTTTGTAAATCGATCCGTCTGCTCTTGCCATTTTTGTTTTCAGGAGCAATTTCTGCACATTGTGATAAGCCACTTTAAAGCCCTGGGAACAGGCCTGATGCCCAAGGGCGGAAGCTAGAAAACTTTTCCCGCAACCGGTTGCCCCGGTGATCAGAACCGCTTCCCCCTTGCTGATGTATTGGCCGGTGACAAGTTCTGTAATATGTGATTTATCCAGACCTCTTGCACCATCATATACAATTTCTTCTACGGATGCATGATAACGGAACTTTGCATTCCGGCGCAGCCGTTCAAAACGGTTATTTTGCCGGTGCTGGCTTTCGTTCTGGAGCAATATTTCCAGACCCTCAGACAGTGACAGTTCATGGTGCCTGCGGGTTTCAGTCAATGCCTGCCAGGATTGGGCCATACCATGCAGACGAAGTTCTTTAAATTGAGATTCTAATTTGATCATAATTCGTAAGTTTAAAATTTATACAACCTGTTATTTATAATATTTTGGTCCTCTTAGATTTTTGTGTTCCGGCAAGGGTTTTTTCATTTCTTCCGTTTTGGTTTGTCCGGTCATGTTGTTTTTCAGGATATTCAGGATAAAACCATAGGAATAGTTTCCGTATTCAATAGCCATAGTACAGGCTTTGTCAAATACTTCCGGGTCGGTTTTTCTTCTCAGGCTAAACAACCCCTCACAACTGCGGTAAAGTTGCTCAGGGTATTTATCCTGGCTGAAAATGTGTTCTGTAAGCTCACCTAGCACAGGGGAGTACCGTCGCGCTTTTTTAATGTAATATTCCGGGCTTCGGTCAAGATAGTGCTGGTGATGGGAACAAAGATGTTCTTTGACTGTGGTATAACGGCCTTTGCTAAAGCTGCGCCGGTGTACGGCTATTTGCTCCCCTTTTGCGTATATGTACACCATGGAGCGGGTAAAAATAAATTTTACTTTTTGACCGATATAGGTAAAAGGAACGCTGTAGTAATGCTTGTCGCCATGCAGGAAAACATAATTGTTCTTGTCTACGGTCAGCTCTGTGGAATATTTGATTTCAAACCGATTTAACGGCAGTGGTTTAAGTAGGGGTTTTTCATCGGAAATAAACTTTTCCTGCCGGCAATAATCTTTTTGTTGCATCCGTGTTTGGTTATGGGCCTGTATTTTTTCTTTAATCGCCTGGTTAAGCGAATGGATATCAAAAAACTGCCGGGTTCGTAGCTGTGCATATACCCGGCTGTAAACCAGCCTGACCTGGTTCTCCACCAAAGCCTTGTCCCTGGGTTTCCGGACACGGGCAGGCGTTACAGTGGTATCGTAATGATTGGCTAAATCTTCAAGTAATTTATTGATTCCAGGTTCATATTTACTCGATTTTACAACTGCTGATTTTAAGTTATCCGGGACCAGTGTTTGGGGAACACCGCCTAATTCATGCAGGCAACAGGTAAGTGCATAAACAAAATCCTGTATGGTTTGGCTTTCTACCGCCATTGCAAAACAGTAATCAGAATACGGAAGACAGGCTACAAATATCTCACATTCAATAATCTCTCCTGTTTCACCATCAATATAGGAAAGCTTTTTGCCTGCATAATCAATGTACAGTTTATCACCGGGCTGATGTTCCAGTACCATCGTGGGATTCTTTGCTGTAAGATATTGTGCCAGGTGATAGCAAAACTGGGTATAACGATAACCATCGGGATGTTCCTTAATGTATTCATCCCATAATAAATGACGGGTAACCCCGGTCTTTTTCAACTCGCTTGAATAATATGATAGAT
The DNA here is from genome assembly GCA_035638655.1 of Bacteroidales bacterium. Classification (GTDB taxonomy): domain Bacteria; phylum Bacteroidota; class Bacteroidia; order Bacteroidales; family DASQZP01; genus DASQZP01. The sequence continues at coordinate 489 of DASQZP010000758.1, read as the reverse complement.
TGTTTTTTAGATGTTCATACCGCGTATCCTTATAGGAAGGATTCCCGGGAAAAAGTTTTCCTTCCAATACCGGCTCATCGAGCGATAGAAGTGATTTGGAATTAAGCTCTCCGCTCTCAATTTTTTGGATATAGGCTTTTACCGTGTTTTTACTCATACCCAGCCTCCGGGCAATTGCTTTCTTGGCAACTCCCTGGTCATACAGACGGATTAATTGTTTGATTTGACTCATTCGTTTTGGTTTTCCTGCCATTTGAACTTTCTGTTGTGATTAAAAACCACGAATTAAAACCAAAACTGTGAGGGGGGTCAGCTTACTCCGAAATGTAACCGCGCCGCGGCCCCCTTTAACAATAAAAAGGGGTCAGCATCAGCCGGAATGTCAGTATCTTTTTAGCGTAAAAATCCGTGTTTTTAGCTCCGAATTCGGGGGGTCAGCTTAAGCCGAAATATCCATGCTATTAGGAAACCCAATCCATTCAAAAGAAA
>DASQZP010000757.1:0-2265 GCA_035638655.1 Bacteroidales bacterium | reverse complement strand
AACGGTAACTATGATTACCAATATCCAGCACAATCCACAGGTAATTGAGAAGCTGGAAAAACAATTGAAACAACAATGTGGTGCCGGCGGAACCAGCTATGCAAAAACGATTGAAATCCAAGGCAACCATGTGGATAAAGTTCGTAACTATCTTAAAAAAGAAGGATACGACGTTAAATAACAATTTTAGCACTTCACTGAATTTAGCATCTGATTATGAATCTGAATATCTCTGAAAAGGACTACCAAGAAATTCTTGAACAAATTGAAAGCCAGGACAGCCCGGTGGGCATTGATGCCGGCAAGACGCATGTACTTATCCTGCAGAAGCTGATGAATATTGAAAAGCGACTGGAGTCCTTGGAAATGAAATTCTTCGAAGAAGAGGAATAATCTGGGTAGGTTGGTATTGTATCCCCAAAACAAAAAAGGCATGGCTTTTAAACCATGCCTTTAGAAATTTTATAGAAACCTCTTCCCTATAGCGAAACTTTGCTTTCGCGCTTGGGATCCAGATCATACAACGATGAAACGGTGGCTTGTACGGTCTTATACCAGTCGTTGCCGTACTTATCGTTAATCTCATAGAAGTCAGAAAAGTCAGGCTTGCGCGTCCTCATTTTCCATTCCTGATTCTTAGCCTTATAAACGGGATCTACGTGCAATAACTGGTGAAACACAACCATTTCCCGTGTTTTCTGGTCTAGCATGTCCCACATCTCACCGGATATTTCAATTAGATAATTGTGGCCGGAATAATACTCAACTTCCCTGGAGGCTTTCTTGCATTTTGCTGCCTTGTATTTAGATAGATTCGGATATACTAAGAAATAGCCAATCGAAGCCGGACCAAAATCCAGGTTTTCGCGATCGATAACAATTTTGGCTATTTCTTCAATTTCCGGAGACTCCATTAATTGCTTATTACTATGCGAAACCGTGTCTCCGGGTTTTAAAAAATCATTGTCTTTCATGAACACTCATACCTTTCAAGTTCAAATTTTTTGGGTTTCTAAAGGTATGATTCTGACCAGATCTTTTCATATAAATTCGTCAAATAATTCCAACTTATCTTATTTGGAAGCAAGCAGCCGGCGCAAATAATTTATCTGTCCCAAGTGATAATTGAGATGACCATATAGATGAAGCAGAAATCCTTGTGTAGTAAACTCAAATGGGATATCCACCGGAAAATCTTCTTCCATTTCACTATCCTGCAGATGATCAAAAATTTCATTTAGGCTCTGTTGCAACTCTTTGATATCCTCTATGAGATCAACTTTAGGGGTATTCGCTGTCTTGAACTCACGTTCACGATCCCGTTTATAGCCGGTATTGCCCAAAGCTGCCCCGATATAATGATTGAGATTCCCAACCAAGTGCTGAGCCAACACGCCACAGCTATTGGTAACACCATCGGTTGCCTGCCAAAGCTGCTCTTCAGGTGTTGCTTCAATATTTTCAACCAGACGGTTTAGATCCCTATGGAAAAGGTTTTTAAGATCTTGTTGTATCATAGAATGTGAATTTATTCTTATTCTATTGTACGAGTAATAATGTATTTCGATCCTCGAGATGCAAACTTATTCATCGGAAAAGTATTAATCATCAAGCTGACAATCGGGACAGAAATAGATCTTACGACCCCCAGTTTTCTCTTCCTCAATAACTGATCCGCATTTATGACAACGTTTGCCCGTGCGCTTATAAACGAAAAAGCGTATATCGCCTCGTTTAGCATTTTCTCTTTCTAATGCCTTTACAATTTTGGGATCGTTTGTAATGCCGGCCTTTTCATAAGAGCGTTGAGAGAGCTTAACAGTCGCCTTAGCCAAGGCTTCCTTTTCGTCATCAGAATATTCTTTCAGCTTTTTGTGAGGATCTACTTTAGCATAAAACATAATTTCGCTTCGCAAATAATTGCCGATTCCACTCACGAACCCCTGGTCCAAAAGCAAAGTCGTTAGCTTTCGATTTTGGAACTCATCCGATTGATACTGTCCGATAATATCTTCATAGGTGGTATCAGGATGCAATACATCCGGCCCCAATTTTTTGATATATGAGTGCTCCGAAATCTGGTTTTTATCCAACATCTCTATTTCAGAAGCTGAATACAGATAGGCGGAATGTTCCTGGTTATGGAATGCGACTCTCAGCGAACGATTTGTATCAGGCTCAGTGCCGTTTTTGCGTACCATCCACTTCCCATACAGCTGATTATGACTATACATCGCCAAATCATCTTCAAAAAAAGTAATGATT
>DASQZP010000756.1:0-5373 GCA_035638655.1 Bacteroidales bacterium | reverse complement strand
TTACGGAGCGAACGAAAGAAATCGGTATCCGCAAATCGGTAGGTGCAAAAAGAAAAGCAATCGTATCTCAGTTTTTACTTGAAGCAATATTTATTTGTCAATTTGGTGGCATTATCGGACTTGTAATAGGGATTATTGGCGGTAACATATTGGCTCTTTATATGGAATCGAGTATGGTATTTCCGTGGTTGGCGACCATACTTGGAATAATAGGCCTGACTTTGATAGGTATTTTATTTGGTGTATTTCCCGCTTTTAAAGCTTCCAAACTGGATCCGGTTGAAAGTCTGCGTTATGAATAATTTCAAACTATCATATGTTACAGGAAATTATTAGTCTATTAGAGAAGAACTTATATTAATATTACGGATAATTTTCAGGATAGTATAAAATGGAAGAATTGCTGAAGCAACTCAATGAAAAAATTGCTGAGCTGACTCGAAAAGGTGAGTTGATACTGCAGGATGAAGAGGTTCAGGAGCGTATTGAAAATGTAAAAAAACAGGCAAAGGATTTAATAAAACGCTATCCGGTTGGAAGTATGGTAACGGGTATTGTCGTCGGTTATCTGCTGGCAAAATTGTTAACAAATGATAGTGATGAGTAATGAGAGACGAAGACCCAAGACAAAAAAAAGAGTCTATTCGCAATATATCCAATGAGATAAAACTTTATGTCGAGAAGCGAATGGAGTTATTAATCCTGGATGTTGGTGAAGAATTTTCGAAATTAGCAGCACGTTCAATATACCAATCTTTGGGTATAGTCATCACTGCTGTAGCCTTTATTCTTGCCCTTTTTTCACTGGCACTTTTTTTAGGTAATTTGCTAAATAACGAGAGCCTGGGTTTCTTACTGACTTCGATTCCCGTATTCATTATTGGGATTTTGTTTCTAATACTCAGGCCGCGAAAATTATTGTATAAAGTAAGTGACCGGATATTTGACATGGTTTTACAATCCTATAATAATATGTCGGATAAAGAAAAACCGAAAGAGTTGCAATCCAGGAATCAGTGATGTATAGTATGACATTAAGTAACATTCATTAATATTAGTAGGAACCTGAAGTGGAGATGGCTGATAATAATCACCCAAAAAAAACAAATTTAGCCCAAATGAAAGAACGGCGTGCTGCTCTGAAGAAAGAACTTGAAGAGTTACAGGTCGAACTGGAAGATTCTCTGGATGATATCAAAGACGATGTCACTTCGAGGATGGAACCTAAATATTGGATTCAACATTATCCGCTGCAGTCGTTTGGTGTTTCTTTACTACTTGGTTTCCTTGCCGGTAATGTAGGTGGTAAAAAGAGAGAAAAATTATCCAGGGAGAGCTTACTGAAAGATAGCATGCTTTGGTCGGAGTTAAAAAGGGCACTTACACGTAAAGCTGTACAGAAGATAATTGCCATTATTGATTCCAAAATTGACCTTAATGAAGACGACAATTAATAAAAATGTGTGGTTTTTACGTAATTTGACACTTAGGTATCGACAGTAAGCATTGTATTGGGTATTTTAGGAGCGTAGTAATAAAACATATCTAAAAATTGAAATATTTACTCCTTTTGGTTTGTCTAATTAATGTATGAAACCTTTGTTTCAAATTTTCGTTATACCATATCAAATAATAACATCTATAGAATTAATTAATGAGAGTTTACCATGTATAAAGCATTAATGGCCTGTGTGATCGCTTTATTGTTCACTTGTTCAGCCCAGGCACAGGATTCCCTGAAACAGGGGCGTACCATAACCCTTCAGGATGCTATTAATATTGCCTTGAAAAATAATTATCAAGTCAAAATAGCAGATAATAACATATCGAAGGCTTCAATTGATTATTTAAGTGCAAAAGCAGACTTTCTGCCGGATATCAGCGGCAGCATGAGAGGCGGTCAACAAATAGGTCAGCAGTTTAATAATGTTACCATTAGTTTTGAGAATCAGGTTGTTAAAAGTGCAAGTGGTAATTTATCAGCCGGAATCACCCTTTTTAGTGGTTGGCAAAATATTTACAATCTTCACAGAGCCGACAAAAGTATGCTTTCCCAACAGGAGCAAGCTGATCGTACAAAAGAAAATGTCATCTTTAATGCGGCTTCCGCTTATTTACAGGTACTACTGGATAAACAGTTGCTTCAGATTTCTCAGGAAAACCTAAAATCATCTCAGCAACAATTAGATCAGATAAAAGCGCAGGTCCAGGTAGGGGCTAAACCCATTGCTGATCAGTACAATCAAGAGGCTACGGTTGCCAATAATGAATTAACTGTTACCCAGAATCAGAATAAACTAGATAACGATAAACAGTCATTGGTTAGTCAGCTTCAGATAGATCCGATGAAAGATTATAGTTTTGTTACACCTGATGTTGACTCTACAGCTATTAATGTTAATCACTACGATATTAATGCTTTGGTAAGACAGGCTTTGAATAATCGCAGCGATATTAAAAGTCAGCAGTATGCCATTGACGCTGCTTATAACAGCCTGAAAATGAGTGAAAGCGCAATGTATCCCACCGTTACATTTAATGCCCAAATATCCGGATCATATAATGATAAATTCACCGATCCGGCCACTCGTGGTACTGCAAATCCACAGGTAATGCCATTTGGTAGACAGTTTTTTAATAAAAACGTAAATAAATACCTGGGTTTTAATATTCAGATTCCATTATTCAACAAATATAATACCCGTTATAATATTGAATCGAGTAAAATTAATTATAAGAATGCCAAGTTGAATTTAGAAAACACACGTTTACAGGTGATTCAGGAGATACGCCAGGCTTATAGCGATTATTATAATTACGCTCAGCAACTGAAAAGTACGGAAAAAGCTCTGCAGGCAGCGAGGAAAGCCTATGAGACACAACAGGAGCGATATAAGGTCGGAGCTGGTACATTGATTGAGTTAACACAGGCTAATGCACAATTTGTTCAGGCTTCTTCAAATCACGTCCAGGCTCTTTATCGGTTTATATTTCAGGAACAGCTTCTGAATTATTATACAGGTAAGTTAAATCCAAATATGAAGTTTAAAGCTATAAAATTTTAATAAGATTCATTTTGAGTAATCGAAAACTATTATGTCAAAGAAAAAGTCATCAACTCGAAAACTGATCATTATTTTCTCGGTTGTTATTGTTTTACTAATTGTTTTTGTCATTGTAGGCAAAAAAGCAGGTTGGATCGGCAGTACTGAGAAAGTTTATGAAGTCGAAACGGCCAAAGCCAAACTGAAAACTATAACCCAGGTTGTTTCGGCTTCGGGGAAAATACAACCTGAAGTGGAAGTCAAGCTGAGCCCCGATGTATCCGGAGAGATCGTAGATCTTCCGGTTAAAGAAGGCCAATATGTAAAAAAGGGGGAATTGTTACTTCGTATTAAACCGGATATATATCAGGCCAGTATTGATCAGTTACAAGCCAATTTACTGGAACAAAAAGCACGTCTTCAGCAGAATAAAGCTCAGATGTTAAAGGCGAAAACCAGCTATTTGCAGCAGAAACAGTTATATGCTAAGGGCGTTGTTTCCCAAATGGACTATGTCTCTGCAAAGACAACCTATGAATCAGCACAGGCCAGTTATAAAGCGAGTCAATACCAGGTGGAAAATGCGAAAGCACAACTGCATAAAGCCAAAGAGCAGTTACAACAGACGATTATTAATTCTCCTATGAATGGTACGATTAGCAAACTGGAGGTGGAAAAAGGTGAACGTGTTGTTGGTAGTGTGCAAATGGCAGGTACCGAGTTGATGCGAATAGCACATATGAATCAAATGGAAGTGGATGTCAAGGTAAATGAAAATGATATTGTCAACGTTTCCAAAAACGATACGGCTGTTATTAATGTTGATGCCTATCCAAATAAAACATTCAAAGGTATTGTGACTCAGATTGCGAATTCTGCTACAGTAACCGGTCAGGGTACAACTGAGCAGGTGACCGACTACGAAGTAAAGATCCGTGTTTTGAGTCCGCATAATCAGGATTACTCGGAAACCGGTAAAATGATCAAGAAAACCGGCGATCACGAATTGAATAATCAGAAAAAACTGGCCGATTTAAAACCAGGCATGTCAGCAACTGTGGATATTCAGACAAAAACGGTTCATGATGCTGTTGCCGTACCAATTCAGGCTGTTACTGTTCGTGACTACAGTAAGCTGGGTAATAAAAAGAATAAGGAAAAAGGCAAAAAGAGCAGTGGCGCTCTTGCAGCTAATGCGGCTGATGTAAAAGATACTTCAGCAGTGAAAGATACGACCGGTAATTCAGGTGATTTGTTAATTCCAAAAGAGGACCTGCGAAAAGTTGTTTTTAAAGTAGTTGATGGTAAAGCTAAGATGGTTGAGGTTAAAACCGGCATCAGCGATGAAACACATATGCAGATCAACTCAGGTGTCAATCCTGGTGATCAAATAGTTATCGGAAGTTATCGTATACTTTCCAAGGAACTTTCTGACGGTGATCCCGTAAAAGTAAATAATAAGAAATTTGAAACGCTGGCTAAGGAATAATTTTTAAACGGGTATAAAAATATGGAAAACAGACCAATTATTGAGATCAAGGATCTACGAAAAGTTTATATAATGGGCAGTCAGGAAGTTCATGCTTTGCGTGGTTTAAATCTTTCTATCCATAATAACGAATATGTGGCTGTAATGGGCCCGTCCGGTTCCGGGAAATCGACACTTATGAACATGATTGGTTGCCTGGATACACCGACGTCTGGTGAATATATCCTGAATGGACGAAATGTAAGTGAATTGACAGATGATGATTTGGCTGAAGTTCGTAATCAGGAAATAGGTTTCGTATTCCAGACATTCAACCTGTTACCGAGAGCAAATATCCTTGCCAATGTTGAATTACCATTAATATATGCCGGAATGAAATCGCATGAGCGTAAAGAAAAAGCTCAAGAAGCTTTGGAAAAAGTAGGACTCGGAGACCGTTTAACACATAAACCTAATGAACTTTCCGGTGGACAGCGCCAGAGAGTGGCTGTAGCAAGGGCATTAGTGAATAATCCGTCAATATTACTTGCCGATGAGCCTACCGGTAATCTTGATTCGAAAACAGGCGAAGAAATTTTGCGTCTTTTTGAAGATTTATATGATTTGGGTAATACTATCATTGTTGTCACCCACGAGGAAGATATTGCAGAACATTCACGCAGAATAATCAGACTGAGAGATGGTCTACTCGAAAGCGATGAAAAAGTGGAAAATCCGGTTTTAGCTGCAATGTCAGCAGAAATATAACCGGTATAGTCCTGTTTTAATAAAATCCACAAAGTGCAAATAATGCGAATTCCTGATAATGGGATTCGCATTTATTTTTTTAACCGTAAATAT